>CBFGVM010000083.1:0-12437 GCA_965652015.1 uncultured Alphaproteobacteria bacterium | reverse complement strand
AGCGGATGCGCTCGGGCGAAGGCCTCGTGCTGCATGCAGGTGTCGACGATCCGGCGCACGGTCGGGAACGGCGTCAGATCGTATTTGTAAAAATTCGCGCCGGCGGCTTGGCTCGCCAAACAGATGTCGGCGATGGTGATGGCATCGCCCTGACAATAGCGCCCGGTTTCCTCCGATCCGGCGAGATTGGCCTCCAGCGCCTTTAACGCCGCGCCGATCCAGGTGTGGAGCCATTTCAGCCGCGTGGGCTCGTCGAGCTTGAGCTCGTGCTCGAGATACTCACGCACTCGCGGCACCATAAGCGGATGGGAGTCGCACGCGACGATCTGCGCCAAGCCGCGCACGCGTGCCCGCGCCCGCGCTCCCTGCGGCAGCAGCGGCGGCTGCGGATGGGTTTCGTCGAGATATTCCATGATGGCGAGGGACTGGAACAGCGCCGGCCCTTCGCCGTCCACGAGCGCCGGGAGAACCATTTGCGGATTGACCGCGCGGTACTTCGCTTCGCGCTGCTTGCCCTGCATGAGATTGACGTCGATGACCTCGTCCGGCGCAAGCCCTTTGAGGTTGAGCGCGATGCGCACGCGGAACGTCGCGAGCGAGCGCCAAAATGAAAACAGCTTCACGGCCCCTCCCTCCGAAAAAACTCTGAACGAGCCATTGCTACAATAGCATACTACGTTCGCGGAGATGCGGCAGCGATCAGGTAGGGTGGGCAAAGGCGAGCGCATATCGGACCCAAATAGACAGTTGAGTTTACGCCTTTGCCCACCCTACGATTGATCGAACTTGGGAGGACGGCATGACTTCGGTCGAGGAAACGCGCGCCCGGGCAACGGGCGGCAAGACCCACGAGCATCGCAGCGAGGTGCGCGACGGCATGCGCATCGACTGGGACGTGCCGATCGAGATGGACGACGGCGTGGTGCTGCGCGCCGACGTCTTTCGTCCGCTAAAGGACGGCCGCTATCCGGTGATCCTGAGCTACGGCCCCTACGCCAAGGGTCTCGCCTTCCAGGACGGCTATCCGAGCGCGTGGCAGCGCATGGCGGAAAAGCATCCCGACGTCACCGCGGGCTCGAGCAACCTCTACCAGAGCTGGGAAGTGGTCGATCCCGAGAAATGGGTGCCGCACGACTACGCCTGCGTGCGCGTCGATTCGCGCGGCTGCGGTTGCTCGCCCGGCTTCATCGATCATTTCTCGCCGCGCGAGACCAAGGATTTCTACGATTGCATCGAGTGGGCCGGCGTACAGCCGTGGTCGAACGGCAAGGTCGGGCTCAGCGGGATTTCCTACTACGGCATCAACCAATGGCACGTGGCGAGTCTCGCGCCGCCGCACCTGGCGGCCATGTGCATCTGGGAAGGCGCCGCCGATTGGTATCGCGATATGACCCATCACGGCGGCATCGTCTGCACGTTCTGGGAGAACTGGTACGACATGCAGGTGAAGACGGTGCAATACGGCGCGGGCGAGCGCGGAAAGCGTTCACGCGTGCATGGCGAGCTGGTCTGCGGCCCGCTCACCTTGTCGGAAGCAGAGCTCAACAGGAACCGAAGCGCGCTGGGCGACGACATCCGCGCCCATCCGCTCGATGACGAGTACCACCGCGCGCGCTCCCCGGTCTGGTCCAAAGTGCAGACGCCGTTGCTTTCGGCGGCCAATTGGGGCGGTCAGCCCCTGCATCCGCGCGGCAATTTCGAAGGCTTCGTCCGCGCGGCCGCGAAGGACAAATGGCTCGAGGTGCACGGCATCGAGCACTGGACCCATTTCTACACGGATTACGGACGCAAGCTGCAGCTGCGCTTCTTCGACTATTTCCTGCACGGCAAGAGCAACGGCTTCGATCGGCAGCCGCGCGTGCTGTTGCAGGTGCGTCACGTCGACAAGTTCGTCGAGCGCGCCGAAAACGAATGGCCGCTCAAGCGCACGAAATGGACGAAGTTCTTTCTCGACGCCGCAAGCGGCGAGCTTGCCTACAAGCCCGCGCGGGGCAAGGGCGTCGTCCGCTTCGATGCTTTGGGCGACGGCGTCACTTTTCTCACCGAGCCGTTGGCGCAGGAAACCGAGATCACCGGGCCTTCGGCGGTCAAGCTGTTCGTCTCGTCATCAACCAAAGACGCCGATCTGTTCGTGGTGCTGCGGGTCTTTACCGGCGACCTCAAGGAGGTGGTGTTCCAGGGCGCGATCGATCCGCATACCCCGGTCGGCCAGGGCTGGCTGCGCGCCTCCCACCGCAGGCTGGATAAGAGGATTTCCACGCCCTACCGGCCGTACCACAGCCACGACAGGATCGAGCCCTTGAGGAAAGGCGACGTGGTCGAGCTCGATATAGAGATCTGGCCGACTTCGATCGTCATACCGCCCGGCCACCGCATCGGCCTCACCATCCGCGGGAAGGATTATGTTTATGCCGGACCGAGCGGCGGCAAGCTGTCGAACTTCAAGAACGAGCTCACGGGTTGCGGGCCGTTCCTGCACGATGATCCGCGCGACCGTCCCGCCGATGTCTTCGGCGGCATCACCAGTCTGCACTTCGGCGGGGGGCGCAAACCCTATCTCCTGCTTCCGATCATTCCGCCCAGAAAAGCGGCATCCCGGAAGCAAGGGAGTCCTCGCAAATAAGATCAAAGCCTGTGCTAAGCGTACCGAATCTGCCGGGCGGCTTGTCCTGCGGCCATCTGGCGACGTGCCGGATGGACCTGCAGTAAGGTAAGCTCATGCAAACGGTGCGGCCACAGGGGGTTGGGGAGGGATGAATACGCAATTCTGGCTGATCCAGGCCTTCAATGGAATTTCATACGGCGCCCTGTTGTTTCTGGTGGGCAGTGGCCTCTCACTGATTTTCGGCGTGATGCGCATCGTCAATCTCTCGCACGGCTCCTACTTCCTTCTGGGCGGATATGTCGCGCTGTCGGTGATCTGGACGACGGGCTCCTGGGCGCTGGCGCTGCCGGTCGCAGCCTTGTCGATCGCCGTGGTGGGACTGCTGATGGAGCGGATTTTCCTGCGGCCGTTGGGATTCGACCCGTTGCGGCAGGTGCTGCTGACGGTGGGATTTGCGTTCCTGTTCCAGCAAGCGGCCCTGGATATCTGGACCGGCAACAACTTCGATATCAATCCGCCCGATGCTCTGACAAAAAGCGTCGTGGTCGGCGGCCTGTATCTGCCGCTCTACCGCGTCTTCATGATCGCCATGGCAGCGGCGATCGGCATCGCTCTTTGGCTGGTCATGGAGAAGACGCGGATGGGGGCCGCGGTTCGCGCCACCGTCGACGATGCGCAAATGGCGCGCGGCGTCGGCATCGACACGTCCCGCATTTCCATGTTCATTTTCGCACTAGGTGCGTTCCTCGCCGCACTGGGGGGCGTGATCGGCGGTGCCTTCCTCGGTATCTATCCAGGGTTGGACTTCGAGATGCTGCCGATCGCATTTGCGGTGGTGATCATCGGCGGGATGGGAAGCCTCGGCGGCGCCGCCATCGGCGCACTGCTCGTCGGCTTGGCCGACAATTTCGGAAAGGCGCTCTTTCCCGAGGTTTCCTATTTCACGCTCTACGCGCCCATGGCGCTGATCTTGGCGGTGAAGCCGACCGGACTGTTCGGACGGGAATGAGCAGCGACGGATGAAGAGCCAGCACATGAAGATCTTGAGCGTCGTCGTGGCCCTGGCGGCGATCGCCATTATCGTGCCGAACACCGATTCGTTCGTGATCCTGCTGACCACGCGGGCTTTGGCTTTCTCGATCCTGGTGATGAGCGTCGACATCCTGCTCGGCTATACCGGCCTTCCCTCCCTCGGGCAGGCGGCCTATCTCGGCGTCGGCGCGTATCTGACGGCGATTCTCGCGACCAGATACCAATTCGGCCTGGGATACGATTTTTGGCTGGTCGTCGTGCTCGGGTTCTTGCTCGCAGCAGCCTTGGCAGCCGTGTTCGGCCTGCTCGCCATTCGCGCGACCGGGGTCTATTTCCTGATGATCACGCTCGCCCTCGGCCAGTGTGTTTGGGGGCTGGCCTATCGGTGGAATTCGCTGACCGGCGGCGACAACGGCATCAATCTGCGAGAGCGGCCTAAATTCGGCATTGATCTCGCGAATGAAGTAACCTTCTTCTATGTAGTGTTCGGTTTTTTCGCCGTTTCGCTGCTGCTAATGTATACGCTGGTCCGATCGCCGTTCGGACGAAGCCTGACGGGGATCCGCGAGCGCGAGCTGCGCATGAAAATCCTCGGCTACAATACCTGGCTGCACAAATACGTCGCGTTCATTATCGCCGGCGGTTTCGGCGGGCTCGCGGGCGTGCTGTGGGCCCATACCGCCGGGATCGTGAGCCCGGAGAACGTGGTGTTGACCACCTCGGTGGACGCGCTGTTGATGGCGGTTCTCGGCGGCGCCGGCACGTTGGTCGGCGGTGTTATCGGCGCATTCATCGTGTTCGGCCTGCGCGAATATCTGAGCACGCTGGTTCCCTGGTGGCAGTACGTGCTCGGCGCCGTCTACGTGCTCACGATCCTGTATCTGCCCACAGGTTTGATGGGAATCCCGGAGCGAATTCGCCAGCGGCGGGCGCTTATGGCAACTCGAGAAGGCGTGAAAAAGATGGCACCTGTGACCTCCTGACCGGGGCGGGAATCACGACAACAAGGGAGTTAAAAATTATGACAATCACCTTGCTACGACGGATCGGTCCGCCGCTGTTGGGCAGCGTTGTTGCTCTGGCAGTGACGCCGCCTGCGAATGCCGCCGAGGAGCTGCGCATCGGATTTGTGGCGCCGACCACCGGCATCTTCGCCCAGGTCGGCAAGGACATGGTCGACGGCTTCCAGCTCTACCTGGACGACGTCAATAGCGACTTCGGCGGGGCAAAAGTGAAGTTCATCGTCGAGGACGAACAGGCCAAGCCGGACACCGCCGTCACCAGAGCGAAGAAGCTCATTTTGCAGGACAAGGTGCACATGCTCGTCGGCGGCCTGTTAGCCTCGAGCGGCTACGCGCTGGCGCCGGTCAGCACCTCCGACAAAACGGTCTATGTTGTGCCGGTTTCGGCGGCCGACGACCTGACCCAGCGCGATCTGGCGAAATATCCATACATGGTCCGCACCGGCTGGAGCAGCTCGCAACCGAGCCATCCGTTCGGGCAATGGGCCTGTGACCAGGGCTACAAGAAGATCGCCGCGATCGGCGCCGACTATGCGTTCGGCTACGAGGTCATCGGCGGTTTCCAACGCGCATTCGAGGCCTGCGGCGGACAGATCGTGCAGAAGATTTGGCCGCCGCTGGGCACCAAGGACTTCGGCCCCTACCTGCCAACCATCAGGCAAGACGCTGACGCGATCTTCACGCTCATGGTCGGACCCATGTCGCTGCAATTCCCCAAGCAGCTCGCGGCATCGGGCAACAAGAAGCCGGTGATCGGCGGCGGGACCAGCTACGATGAGTTCGTGCTGCCGTCGATGGGCGACGAAGTGATCGGCCACGTCTCCGCGCTGCAGTACAGCGCCGCCTTGGAAACGCCGAAGAATGAAGCCTTCGTGAAGAAATATCGCGCGAAGTTCGGCAAGGTGCCGTCGTATTACTCGGAGACCAACTACACGTCGGCGCAGATGATCCACGAGGTCATCAAGAACAACAAAGGCAACTTCCCCGGCACCGAGGAGTTCGTGAAGCAACTCGCCGCGGTGAAGGTGGATACGCTTCGCGGTCCCGTCAGCATGGACGAGATGCGCAATCCGGTGCAGAACATCTACATCAAGAAGGTCGAGAAGAAGAAGATGTTCGGCTACGACAAGGACGAGCTCTGGAACACCGTCATCAAGACCTATCCGAACGTCAACCAGTTCGGACAGTTCAACAAGGAGGAGTTCCTCAAGACGCCGGTCTACAGCCGCGACTTCCCACCCTGCAAATTCTGCAATTAGTGCGATCCTAGGCCGGGGCTCGGTCTGACGAGCCCCGGCATTTTCACTAGCAATCGGACAAGGGGAGCGAGGTGAGCGCGCACGGCGGCGAGCCCGCCCTCGAGCTGCGGGGCCTGTCCAAAAGCTTCGGCGGCCTGCACGCCGTGCGCGGCGTCACGCTCACCGTCATGCCGGGCGACCGCAAGGCGATCATCGGGCCGAACGGCGCCGGCAAGACCACCCTGTTCAATCTGATCACGGGAATTCTCCCGGCCAGCGCTGGACAAGTCGTGCTGTTCGGTCGGGACGTGACCAAGTGGCCGAGCCATCGGCGCACCGCGCTGGGAATGGCGCGGACGTTCCAGATCACCAGCCTGTTCCCGAAGCTCACCGTTCTCGACAACGTGCTGTTGGCGATCCAGGGGCTGCGACCGTCGAAATTCGTGATGTGGCGGTTTTTGTCCTCCTACCGCGACGTCTACGACAAGGCTTATGGGCTGCTGGAACGCGCGCAATTCCTGGACCGCAAGGACACCGAGGTTCGCTACCTATCCCACGGCGAGCAGCGGCAGCTCGAGATCGTCCTCGGTCTCGCCAGCGATCCGAGGATTCTGCTGCTGGACGAACCGGCCGCTGGGCTCTCGTCGGGCGAATCCTCGGAGATGATCCGATTTCTCGCGCAGCTCGATCGCAGCCTCGCAATCCTCCTCATCGAGCACGACATGGACGTGGTGTTCGACGTCGCCGAGCATATTTCCGTGCTCCATTTCGGCGAGGTGTTGGAAGCGGGATCGCCGGAGCAAATCCGCCACAGCGAGAAGGTGCAGCAAGTTTATCTCGGAACCGGCTGATCCATGGCCATCTTGGACGTTCAGGACATCCACACGTATTACGGGGACGCTTATGTCCTGCAGGGGCTGTCGTTGCGCCTCGAGGAAGGACAGATTTTGGGATTGCTCGGCCGCAACGGCGTAGGCAAGACCACGCTGGTGAACTCGATCGTCGGCTTCAATCGTCCGCGCCGTGGGAAGATCTTTTTCAAGGACGTGGATATCACCGCGGTTTCCTCCTTCGAGACGGTACGCAGCGGCATGGGGCTGGTGCCCCAGGGGCGGCGCGTGTTCCCCACGCTCAGCGTCGAGGAAAATCTGATGGTCGCCGAGCGCAGCGTCGACCGTCGCGGCTGGAACATGGAACGCGTCTACACGCTGTTTCCACGCCTGCGCGAAAGGCGCAACCAGCGCGCCCGCACCCTCTCCGGCGGTGAGCAGCAGATGCTAGCCATCGGCCGCGGACTCATGACCAACCCGGATTGCTTGATCATGGACGAGCCGTCCGAGGGTCTCGCGCCCATCATCATCCAGGGGCTGTGGAAGGCCATCGCACAACTGAAGGAGCAAGGTCATTCCATTCTGCTCGTCGAGCAAAACGCCGCGCTGGCGCTCGAGCTCGTCGACTACGTGCACGTGATGAGCAAGGGCCAAGTCGTCTATTCCGCACGTCCGGAAGAACTGCGAGTCAACGACGAGATCAAATCCAAGTACTTGGGCATCTGATCGCGCTGGTACGGGAACGGTGAGCGGGGCCGATAACCGCATCGAACTCGGCAAAATCCTTACAGGAAATTAATTGGCGCGGGCCGCGCTCATGGCGCGAACCGCGGGACAAGCTTGGCGCTGCTATTGTAAGAATGAGATTCTGTCCTATCGGAAACACGACAAAGTCTAAGTTCCGCCCCGCGGTAACAGCGACTTGGTCCTTGAGAGAGCAGGCAGAGGGAGAAAACGCCATGACCGTCAATCGCCGTACCGTGATCAAGGGAGCGCTCGCCGCCGGCGTGGCGACGCAAGTGCTCAAAGTGCCCGCGGCGCCGGCGCAAGCCGCGCCGCTGCGCGTCGGCTTTCTCACCATCAAGACCGGTCCGCTCGCCTCGGGCGGGCTGCAGATGGAGCAGGGCCTCACCGTCTTCTTCAAAGAACGCAACAACGCGCTCGCCGGCCGGCCGGTCGAGCTACACACCGCCGACACCGCCGGCAATCCCGCCCAGGCGCGCACCAAGACGCAGGAGCTGGTCGAGCGCCTCAACGTCGCGGTGCTGATCGGTCCACTCGCTGCCTTCGAGGCTTTGGCGATCGACGACTACATCCGCTCCTCGCGCACGCCGATCCTCTCCGTTGCCGGCGCGGAGGACATGACCCAGCGCAAGCCCAACCCCTGGTTCGTGCGGCCGAGCTCCACCTCGGCGCAGCCGAGCCATCCGCTCGGCGAGTACGCCGCCAAGGATCTCAAGTACAAGCGCGTCGCGGTGATCGCCGACGATTTCGCCTTCGGTCACGAAAACGTCGCCGGCTTCCAGCGTGTGTTCGAGGACAACGGCGGCAAGGTCGTGCAGAAGCTGTGGACGCCGCTCAACGCGCCGGACTACGGCACCTACATCTCCCAGCTCAAGCCCAACCTCGACGCCGTCTATACCGGGCACGCCGGCTCGAACGGTTTCAAGTTCATTCGCCAGCTGCGCGAGTACGGCAACAGGGTGCAGATCCTCGGCGGATTTACCCCCGTCGACGAATCGTTGCTGCAGCAAATGGGCGAGGATGCGCTCGGCGCCATGACCGGCAATTGGTATTCGGCCGAGCTCGATTTCCCCATCAACAAGAAGTTCGTCGAAGCGATCCGGCGCGACTACAAAGTCGACCCGGGCGTCTATGCCGCGGAGACCTATCTCTGCGGCGAGGTGCTCGAGCACGCGCTCAAGGCCATCGGCGGCAAAGCCGAGGATAAAGATACGTTCATGAAGGCGCTGCGAGCGGCGAACGTCCCGAACACTTTGCGCGGTCCAGTGCGGTTCGACGAGTTCGGCAACGTCGTCGGCAACATCTACATCCGCAAGGTCGAGAAGAAGGACGGGCGCTACGTCAACGCGGTGATCAAGACCTATCCCGACGTGAGCCAGTTCTGGACCTACAAACAGGACGAGTTCCTGAAGAACCCGGTCTATTCGCGCGACTACCCGCCGGCGAAGAACCTCGAGCAGTAGCTCTCGATTTCATCCGCAGCATCACGCGTCACCCCCGGGCTTGACCCGGGGGTCCATCTTTTCGAAGAAGGATGTATTGCACCGAAACTCGGGCTTGCCCGAGTTTCGGATTGTAAAGTCAGCGCAAGTCGGGCAAGCCCGACTTGCGGTGTCAAGCCCGGCAATGACCGCATGGTGGGCCGGGGATGTGCCCACCTAGCAGAAGCCGAAAGATGCAAGGGCAGTTCTGGATCATCCAGACGCTGAACAGCGTGGCCTTCGGCGGCCTCTTATTCCTTTTATCGTCGGGCTTCTCGCTGATCTTCGGCCTGATGCGCATCCCCAATCTGGCGCACGGCGCCTTCTTCATGCTCGGCGCCTATTTCGGTTTCACGCTGCTGCAGCTCAAGCTGCATTTCTGGCTGGCGGCGCTCATCGGCGGGCTCGGCGTCGGGCTGCTCGGCATCGTGATGGAGCGTGTCGTGCTGCGCCGGCTCGCCGGCAACGAGCAGGGCCAGGTGCTGGTCACGCTCGGCGTCTCCTTCATCATCGCCGATATCTGTCTCTTGGTGTGGACCGGGGATCCGATGCCGCTGCCGGCCCCGCAGGCACTGCGCCCGCCGCTGCGCTTTGCCGGATTCGCGTTCCCCACCTATCGGCTGGTCGTGCTGGGGATCGCGCTTGCCGCCGCACTGGCGCTCTACCTCTTGATGGAGCGCACGCGGCTCGGCGCCATGATCCGCGCCGGGGTCGACGACATGGAGATGGCGCGCGGCGTCGGCATCCCGGTGTCGCGGCTGTTTACCACCGTCTTTTTGCTCGGTGCGACGCTCGCCGGCGTGGGCGGCGTGCTGGGCGGCCCGATCCTCAACGCCTATCCCGGTCTCGACACCGACATGCTGCCGCTCGCGCTCATTGTGGTGATCCTCGGCGGCGCGGGAAGTTTGCTCGGCGCTTTCGTCGGCAGCTTCATCGTCGGCTTCATCTACAATTTCGGCATCGCGCTGGTGCCCGATCTCGCCTATTTCGTTCTTTTCCTGCCGATGGTGCTGGTGTTGGTGTTCCTGCCGCAGGGACTGTTCGGGCGGGTGCAGATATGACGCGCGGCGGCATCCTGGCGCTCGCCCTCTGCGCCGTGCTCCTGCTCGCGGTCCCGTGGATCATCGGCAACGAGTTCTACGTCAACATGGCGAGCCAGGTGCTCATCTACGCGCTGTTCGCGCTCTCCATCAACATGCTGCTCGGTTACGGCGGCATGGTCTCGCTCGGCCATGCCGGCTATCTCGGCATCGCCGGCTATGCCTGCATCCTCGCCACCATCGCCGGCTACGACCAGCTCACCGCGGCGATCTTCGCGATCGCGCTCTCGACCGCGGCGGCGGCGTTTTTCGGATTGCTGTCGCTGCGCGCCCCCGGCCTCGGCTTCATCATGATCACGCTCGCGCTCGGGCAGATCGTCTGGGGCGTGGCCTACCGCGCCAACGATCTCACCGGCGGCGACAACGGCATCCGCCATCCGGCGCGGCCGATGCCGTTCGGCTTCGACATCCGCGACGCGCCGAGCTTTTATTATTTCACGCTGGTCGTCTTCGTCATTGCGCTGTTCTTCATCTGGCGATTCTCGCGCTCTCCATTCGGCGCGAGCCTGACCGGCGCGCGCGACCAACCCCGCCGCATGCGCATGCTCGGCCACAATGTCTGGCTGGTGCGCTGGATCACGTTCGTCATGGCCGGTTTCTGGGCCTCGGTCGCCGGCGTGCTCTACGTCTACTACAATCTGTTTCTGAGCCCGCACGCGATCTCGCTGCAGCAATCCGCCGAGATCCTGCTGATGGCGATCCTTGGCGGGGCCAGCACGCTCACCGGCCCGATCGTCGGCGCCGCCATCATCACGCTCGTCAAGAACGTGGTGTCGACCTATGTCGAGCGCTGGAACACGCTGCTCGGCGTCATTTTCGTCGTGGTGATCATGTTCATGCCCTACGGGCTCGTCCCCGGTTGCACGCAGGCGTGGCGGCGATGGCAAAACCGCCGCAAGAGCCGCAAAGCGACGCCCGCGTCGGAGCCGGCGCAATGACCACCGCCGCACTCGAGGTCGCGCATTTAAGCAAGCGGTTCGGCGGCCTGCCGGCCACCAAGGACGTCTCGCTCTCGGTCATGCCGGGCGAGCGGCGGCTGATCATCGGACCGAATGGTGCGGGCAAGACGACGCTGTTCAATCTCATCACCGGCGACCTCACCGCCGACGCCGGCTCCGTGCGCCTGTTCGGGCAGGAGCTCATGGGCATGCCGACGCAGCAGAGAGTGCATCTCGGGCTTGCGCGCACGTACCAGATTCTCACCTTGTTTCCGCGCGAGCGGCTCGCGCACAACGTGGTGCTGTCGCTGCTCGGGCTCGATCGGCGGCGCTGGAATCCGTGGTCGATCCTCACCGCCAACCGCGATCTCTATGCCAACGCGCACGCCTCGCTCGAGCGCGTCGGGCTCGCCGACGCGGCCGAGCGGATCGTGGCCGAGACCTCCTACGGCGAGCGGCGCCGCCTCGAGCTGGCCATGGCGCTGGCGCAGAAGCCCAAGCTGCTGCTGCTCGACGAGCCGCTCGCCGGCCTTTCCCAGGCCGAGCGGCAGACGGTGCGCGCGCTGCTCGACGCCATCCCGCGCGACGTGACCATCGTGATGATCGAGCACGACATGGACACGGCGCTCGCCTTTGCCGAGCGCATCACCGTGCTGCACTACGGCGAGGTCATCGTCGAGGGGACGCGCGCCGAGGTGGTCGCCGATCCGCGCACTCGGGAGGTCTATCTTGGCGACTGAGGCGCTCGCCGTTTCCGGCATCGACGCCTATTACGGCGACAGCCACGTGCTGCACGCGGTGTCGTTCGCGCTGCAGGGAGGGCGCCTGCTCGGCCTGCTCGGACGCAACGGCGCCGGCAAGACGACCTGCATGGCGGCGATCATGGGCTTCCTCAAGCCGCGGCGGGGCTCGATCAGCCTCTACGGGGAGAACGTCGCTGGGCTCGCTCCCGACGCGATCGCACGCAAAGGCATCTGCCTCGTCCCGCAGGGACGGCGCATGTTCCGCACGCTCACCGTGCGCGAAAACCTGATGGTCGCGGCGCAGCCGCGCAAGGACGGCGGCTCCGGCTGGTCGATCGATCGCGTGTTCCGGCTGTTTCCGCGCCTCGCCGAGCGCCAGGCCCAGCTCGCCGGCTCGCTCTCCGGCGGCGAGCAGCAGATGCTGGCAATCGGCCGCGCGCTGATGGGCAATCCGCGCGTGCTGCTGATGGATGAGCCCTCCGAGGGACTCGCGCCGCAGCTTGTCGCCGAGGTCGGCCGCACGATTGCGCAACTCAAGGCCGAGGGGCAGTCGATCGTGCTGGTCGAGCAGAACATCAAGCTCACCCTCGATCTCGCCGATGACATCGTCATCATCAATACCGGCCGGGTGGTGTTTCGCGGCACCGCCGATCAGATCAAGCTCGACGATGCCATTGTCTCCCAGCACCTCGGCGTGTTCTGAT
>CBFGVM010000082.1:0-12524 GCA_965652015.1 uncultured Alphaproteobacteria bacterium | reverse complement strand
GCCGCCGCCGGGTCGCGATGGGCGCCCCCCGGTGGTTCGGTAACGATCTGATCGATGACGCCGAAGCGCATCATATCCTCGGCGGTCATTTTCAGATTGGTCGCCGCCTCCTGCGCCTTGGATGTGTCGCGCCATAGGATCGAGGCCGCACCCTCTGGCGAGATCACCGTGTAGATCGCGTGTTCGAGCATCAGGACGCGGTTGGCCGAGGCGATGGCGATCGCGCCGCCCGAGCCGCCTTCGCCGATAATGACTGCGATGTTCGGTACGCCGAGTTCGAGGCTGGCATCGGTCGAACGGGCAATGGCCTCAGCTTGGCCGCGCTCCTCCGCGCCGATGCCAGGATACGCGCCGGCCGTGTCGACCAGCGACAGCACCGGGATCCCGAAGCGGTCGGCCATTTCCATCAGTCGCTCCGCCTTGCGGTAGCCCTCCGGCCGCGCCATCCCGAAATTGTGCTTGAGGCGGCCTTCGGTCGACGATCCTTTCTCATGCCCGATGACGCAGATGCTCTCGCCTTGAAAGCGGCCGAAACCGCCGACGATCGCCACGTCATCACCGAACTTGCGGTCGCCGGCCAGCGAAACGAAATCGGTGACGAGGGCGGTGACATAATCGAGGCAGTGGGGACGGTCCGGATGGCGGGCGACTTGCGTCTTTTGCCACGGCGTGAGCTCCGCGTAGAGATCCTTGAGCGTCTGCGCCGCCTTGGCCTCTAGCCGCGCGATCTCCTCGCCGATCGCGGCCGCGCTGTCACTGGTCTCGACCGCGCGCAGCTCGGCCACCTTGGCCTCGAGCTCCGCCACCGGCTTTTCGAAGTCGAGGTAGCTACGCATCGAGGCGCTCTCAGGCACGCTGCACCTGAGTGTCGCTAGCGCGTCTCGGCCATGCCATAGCGTGCATACTCCTCGGCAATGTCGGCCTGAAGCGCCTTGGCCGCCGCCATGTCGGCTTCGCCGGAGAGGTCGCCGTTTCTCACTCGCGCCAAGCCGCGACCGTAAAGTGCGAAGGCCAGCTTCGGGTCGGTTCGCAACGCCGCATCGTAGTTGGACACAGCGGCATCGAAATTGGACATCTTCAGAAAGACGAAGGCGCGGCTATCGAGCGTCTCGGCGTTGTTGGGAAGGAGCCGCAGCGCTTCGTTGCAGTCGGCGAGCGCCGGCTTGAGAATGCCGACCACCGCGCGCGCCCAGCAGCGGTTGTCGAATGCGGCGGCAAAGTCAGCCTTGAGTTTGATCGCCTGGTTGTAGTCGTCGATGGCGTGATCGTAGTGGCTCTTGCCGAGATGCGCGTTGCCGCGGTTGAAATAAGCCTCAGCCGAAGGCTTGAGCTTGATCGCCTGGTCGTAGTCGGCGATGGCGCGGTCGTACTCGCCCTTCCTGTCATAGACGACGCCGCGGTTGTTGTACGCCGCCGCGAACTTTGCGTTGAGCTTGACCGCCTGATTATAGTCCTGGATGGCGCGGTCGTACTCGCCTTTGAGCCGATAGCCGATGGCGCGATTGTTGAACGCCTCTGCGAGCTTGTCACCCTTGTCTCGTGCCGCTTTGATGACGGCGGAACAACCATCGAGACGCTGATCGACCGTCACCGCGTCCTCACCTTCGCACCAAGCGCGCTCCTGGGGTGTCTGGGCAAACGCCGGCGCGCCGGCGAACATGAGACCGACCAAGATCGAGGAGAGGTGCTTTGCTGCCATGACGGCCAATCCATCGGTTGCGGCGGTCAAGCCAAATCATGTCCGGTGTCATTGGTCCGCCAGCGGGTGCAGGTCGCGGACCAGGCTTTTGAGGCGCTCCTCAAGCACATGGGTGTAGATTTGTGTCGTCGAGATGTCGGCATGCCCCAGAAGCGTCTGCACCACCCGTAGATCGGCGCCGTTGTGAAGAAGATGGCTGGCGAAAGCGTGGCGGAGCACGTGCGGACTGACCTGGCGTAGTCCCGCGGCAGCGGCAAGCGTCTTGAGCTCGCGGGCAAAGTGCTGGCGAGTCAGGTGACCGGTTTGTCCGAAGGAGGGGAACAGCCATTTCGTTTGCCGAACGCCGTTCGCCGACAGCAGCGCCAGGTACTCGCGCATGGCTTTCTTCGCTGCCTCGTTCAGCGGCACCAGGCGTTCCTTGTTACCCTTGCCGCGAACGGTGAGCATGCGCGCATTGCGCTCGGCTGCCGAGATCGGCAGCGCGATGAGTTCGGAGACGCGCAAGCCGGTCGCGTAGAGCACCTCAATGAGACAAGCGAGCCGCGCAGCGCGAAGCCGCTTCGGCGCGGGCTCTTCCGCCTGGCCGATGTCGGCCCGCGCCTGCGCCAGCAGACGGTCGACCTCGGCGATGCTGAGCACCTTGGGCAATGCACGGTTGCGTTTCGGCCCTTCGATGACCGCGGACGGATCATCGGCACGGTGTCCTTCCGCATAAAGGAAGCGATAGAGCTGGCGGATGGCGGAGAGCCGCCGCGCCACCGATGACGCCGCGAAGCGGCGCCTGGCGAGCGAGCCGAGATAGCCGCGTAGATCGTCGGTTGAGGCGCCGGCGATGGTGCCTCCGGCTTTGCTCAGCTCTGCGGAGAAGTCGGCGAGGTCGCGGGCATACGCGGCGAGCGTGTTCTTGGCGCCTCCACGCTCGGCCGCAATCATATCGAGGAACAGCTCGATCCACGCCTGGTCGGAATTTTTGGCCTTCGGGGCCATTGGGGCTCACGGCTGCTTGGCGAACCTATCTGGTGGTATCGAGACCGTAATCTCGCGCGGCTTGGGATCAAACCATGTCGCGAGCATGAACATGGCGCCATAGGTGAGCCCCCCTAGGACGCCGATCAGGGCGAGAAATCGGAGCAGACTCGGCATGGTGAGACCTCGGACAGCAAGTTTGCACGGAACAATGGAGAAACTAGGACGCAGCGCCGAGCGTCATCGCGGCCGCCCCGCAAGGATGGTTAATAACGCCGACATGTGTGTTAGCAAAAGCATCTGTGAGCTGTTGTGCTAGAAGGGAAGCCGCCAACTCGCGGCGTCGACTCGGTCTCGGAGCAATAGGAACCATGCCGCACGGTACGACACACGATTTTGCCGCGCGACCGGAAGGCGGGGTCACGGCGGCGCTCGGAGGGCGCTCGATCGTGCTCATCGGCATGATGGGCGCGGGCAAATCGTCGATCGGCCGTCGGGTGGCGCTCCGCCTTGGCATCCCCTTCACCGATGCCGACGCCGAGATCGAAAAGGCAGCCGGCATGAGCATCACCGATATCTTCGCCATTCGCGGCGAGGCGGAATTCCGTGCCGGAGAGGCGCGCGTCATTGCCCGGTTATTGGAGAGCGGGCCGCAGGTGCTGGCGACCGGCGGTGGAGCGTTCGTGAATCCGGAGACTCGCGCCGCCATCGCCGCCAAAGGCGTCTCGGTCTGGCTCAAAGCCGAGTTCGACGTGCTGCTGAAACGGATCAGGCGCCGCCATGATCGGCCTCTGCTCAAGACCGACGATCCTGCCGCAACGCTGCGCAAGCTGATGCAAGAGCGCGATCCGATCTATGCATTGGCCGATCTCACCGTGCAGTCGCGCGACGTGTTGCACGACAAGATCGTTGACGAAATCGTAAGCGCGCTCGCGGGCCGGCTCGGCGCCGCCTCCGTGCTTCCGAGAGCTTATGCCCGGCTTGATCGCCTATGACCGCGCCGCTGCGCGCCAGCGATCCGACCCTCGTCAATGTCGCGCTCGGCGAGCGCAGCTACGACATCATTATCGGGCGCGGCCAACTCGCCTTGCTAGGCCAAAGGCTCGTCGCGCTGCGGCCGGGGTGCAAGGCCGCGATTGTCAGTGACGAGACGGTTGTGCGTCACCATCTGGCGGCGACCGAGAACGCTCTGGCCACCTCTGGGATTGCCACCACCACCGTCACGGTGCCGCCGGGTGAGGGTTCGAAGAGTTTCGCGAAGCTCGAAACGGTTTGTGAAGCGCTCATCTCTGCGCGCGTCGAGCGTGCCGACGTCGTGGTGGCGCTCGGTGGCGGCGTCATCGGCGATCTCGCTGGTCTTGCCGCCGCCCTGGTCCGCCGCGGTCTCGATTATGTGCAGGTTCCCACCACGCTGCTTGCCCAGGTCGACTCCTCAGTCGGCGGCAAGACCGCGATCGATTCCGCGCATGGGAAGAATCTGATCGGCGCGTTCCATCAGCCGGTCTTGGTCGTGGCCGATACCGCACTGCTCGACACGCTCCCGCTGCGTCAGTTCCGCGCCGGCTATGCCGAAATCGTCAAATACGGGCTGATCGGAGATGCCGCCTTCTTCGCCTGGCTGGAAGCCAATTGGCGGGAGCTGTTTGCAGGCGGCGCGGCGCGCGAACACGCCATCGCGGTGAGTTGCCGCATGAAGGCTGCGATCGTCGCGCGTGACGAGCGCGAGACCGGAGAGCGGGCATTGCTCAATCTCGGCCACACGTTCGGCCATGCCCTCGAGGCCGCAGCCGGCTTCTCCGACCGTCTCCTGCACGGCGAGGCAATCGCGCTCGGCATGGCGCTCGCGTTCGCCTTCTCCGCCCAGCGCGGGCTGCTGCCGCCCTCAGAAGCCGAGCGCGTCGAGCGTCATCTTGCCGGCGTCGGCCTGCCGGTCCGTGTCGCCTCGGTTCCCGGCGGCCTGCCCGACGCCGACCGCCTGATGGAACTCATCGCCCAGGACAAGAAGGTCAAGCGAGGGAAGCTGACGTTCATCCTGGCGCGCGGGATCGGCGCAAGCTTCATCGCGCCCGACGTGGATGCCACCGAGGTCCGCGCATTTCTGGTCGACAAACTCGCCGAGCAATGACTTCCCGCGATTGGTTCGCCCTTGCGGCGGTTCTGATCTGTATCGTGCTCTCCGCCTTTTTCGCGGGGAGCGAGACTGCATTGACCGCATCCTCGCGCGCCAGCATGCACCGTCTCGAGAAGCAAGGAAATCGAGGCGCTGGGATCGTAAATCGCCTCCTCAATGCGCGCGAGAGGATGATCGGCGCACTCCTGTTCGGCAACAATGCGGTGAACATCGCCGCGTCCGCGCTCGCAACCGGCCTGCTGCTCGCCTGGTTCGGCGAGGTGGGGGTCATCTATGCCACGGTGATCATGACCGTTTTGATCGTGGTATTCGCCGAAGTCTTGCCGAAGACCGCCGCGTTCAACGCGCCCAACCGTATTGCCCTTGCCGTCGCGCGTCCGATCGATTGGACCGTCCGGCTGCTTGCCCCCGTCCTGATCGGGGTCGAGTGGCTCGTGAAATGGGCGCTGCGGCTGGCCGGGATGAAGATGGGTGAAACCGAATCGATTCTTTCGCCGCACGAGGAACTAAGGGGAGCGCTCGATCTCCTGCATCGGGAAGGAGGGGTCGAGCGGCTTGATCGCGACATGTTCAGCGGACTTCTGGACCTGCGCGATCTCACCGTATCCGACGTCATGATCCACCGCACCGAGATGGTCACGGTCTGCGCCGACGATCCGCCCGAGCAAGTCGTGAAAGCGGTGCTGGAATCCGAGGTCACGCGCGTGCCGCTCTGGAAAGAAAAGCCTGAAAACATCATCGGCATCCTGCATGCAAAGGACCTGTTGCGGGCGATGCAGGTATCGGAAGGCGATCTTGGCAAGATCGACGTCACCGCCATTGCGCGGCCGCCTTGGTTCGTGCCCGACATCCGCCCGCTCTCCGAGCAGCTCAAAGCCTTCCGCCGGCGCAAGACGCATTTCGCGCTGGTGGTCGACGAATACGGCGAGGTGATGGGATTGGTGACGCTCGAGGACATTTTGGAGGAAATCGTCGGCGACATCTCGGACGAGTACGACGTCGCGATCCCGGGCGTGCGGCCGCAGCCCGACGGCTCGGTGAACGTCGACGGCGGCGTACCGATCCGCGATCTCAACCGTGCGATGGAATGGAACCTGCCCGACGACGAGGCAACCACGGTCGCCGGCCTCGTCATCCATGAGGCGCGCTCGATCCCCGAGCCCGGTCAAACCTTCACCTTTCACGGCTTTCGATTTCGCGTCCTGCGCCGAGATCGCAATCGCATTACCGCGTTGCGGATCACGCCGCTGGTACGCAAGCCGGCGGCGAAGCCGACTTAGGGCAGGATTGCGGAGGTACGCTGCGGCGTCACGCGCCGCCTTCGCCGGGTGCCGAGGCATGGATGGCGAGCGCGTGCACGCCGCCTTGGAGCTCGGCGACAAGCGTTTCATTGATCATGCGGTGGCGCTCGAGCCGGCTCTTCCCGCGGAACGCCTCCGCCACGATATATACCCTGTAATGAGTTTCCCCGCCCTCGCGATGCCCGGCGTGCCCGGCATGCTGGTGGGATTCGTCCACGACCTCGAGCCGCGCGGGATCGAAAGCCCTGGTCAACTTTTCCGCGATGAGATCACGCCTTGTCATGACCTCGGCATAACGGGAAGCGAACCTGCCGGTCAATCCACGGCAAGAACAGGCAATCGCGCTTGTCAAGACTTGAAGATAGCTCGGCCAGGCGCGCATACTGATCGGTCATGAAAAGCGACTCGCCCCTCTTCGATCGCATCCGGGTCAAGCCCGACAAGGATCGCCGGCTGCGCGCGCAGTGTCCCGCCTGCGAATGGCCCAACTGCGAGGCGCCCGCGACCCACCGGGCCCCCAAGGGGCGGCTGCGCGAACGCGAATATTGGCGGTTTTGCCTCGAACACGTCCGCGAGTACAACCACGCCTATAATTTCTTTGCCGGTATGAGCACCGACGATATTGCGCGCTATCAGAAGGAGGCCGTGATCGGCCATCGTCCGACTTGGAAGATGGGAATGAACGGCGGACGGCCGACCTCGCGCTCGAGGTCCTCGCGCCTCCATCCCGAGTTCGGCGATGCGGATGATCCATTCGGGATGTTCCGGGAATTCGGCGGGATGGGCAGGCGCTCGGAGCGCCTGCCCGAAGCCCGCGCCGTGCGCAACGCCGAGCGCAAGGCGCTCGATGCACTCGGCCTCGAAGCGGACGCCTCGGCACAAGAGGTCAAGAGGCGATTCAAGACACTGGTCAAGCGTCACCATCCGGATGCCAATGGCGGGGATCGCTCCTCGGAAGATCGGCTGCGCGAGATCATTCAGGCCTACAATTATCTCAAGTCGATTGGCTTCCGCTGAGTAGTGACCTGGCGCGGCGGCTGCGGCCGCTCACTCCCGAGTCGCCGGCCGATGCAGCAGCACGATTGCAGCTGCGAGCAAGTCCAACAGCACGCAGAGCGCCAGCGCCATCGTGTAGCCGCCGGTCGCATCATGCACGATTCCGAGGAGGCCCGGGCCGAATGCATAGGTGAATTGTCCGACAGCCGTCGACAGCGCGATCAGCATGCCAAACGATCCCGCCTCGAATTCGCGCTGGATGATCAGGGCGGGGAAGGTGATGAGATTGCCGACTGAGAGGCCGAAGACGGCGCAGGCTATGAAGAGAGCTGCGGTATTGGTGGTTTGCGTCATCACGAACAGAGCGACAGCCTGGCTGGCCAGCGAAAGAGCGGCCGCCAGGCGCTGGTTGAGACGGTCGATGACTGTGCCGAGCGCAAGGCGTCCGAAGATCGCCATGGTTGTGGTGATGGCCACCGCCGTGCCGGCTTGCGTGCGCCCGATCGCCGGTTCCAGGAATGCGATCTGGTGGACGAGGAAGCCGACTTGCGCCAGCAGCGCGAGCGCGAATGGCGCCGACACCGTCCAGAACCTGAAGCTGCGCAATGCCCCCGGCCGGGTCCAGCGCGTGGCCCCGCCAGCGTCGGCATGATCGGGCGCACCTCGCTGATGCAACGACGCCGTCGCGTCGGGCGCTGGCTCGCGCATCCATAGTAAGGTGATCGGAACGACGATCATCAACAGGACGGCGGTGGTGATGATCATCGCGGCCTCGAGTCCGTACCGGGCGGTGAGCCAGATCAGCGCCGGGACGATCACGACGCCGCTGGTGCTTGCCCCGGTGAGCGCGAGACTGATGGCGAGTCCGCGCCGGCGATTGAACCAGAGACCGAGGATGTTAGTGATGGCCCCGACGCTCATCATCGCCCATCCAAACGACATGAGGAGATAGACGGCAAAGAGCTGCCACGGCAGCCGCACCATCCCGACCATGACGGTCGACGCACCGAAGCAAGCGACGCCCAGCAGGACGAACGTCCGTAACCCCAGCCGGCCGATGGCATCGCTGACGAACACGACCAGCAATGCGCTGAAGAGGTAGTAGATCGTCGTTGCGCCCGAGATCAGCGATGCCGGCCAGCCGTTCAGTCGACGCAGCTCGGCGAGATACACGCCGTGGCCATAAAAGCCCAGGCCCCAACAGCAGATCGCCATCACGAAGCAGACCGCAGTGACGCGCCAGCCGTCGTAGCGTGGCGAGGATTCGTCGACCGCGGAGGATGCGAAATCAGCCGGCATCATCACCGCGTCACGCTTTCGCAGCGTAAGCCTCGATCTCCAACAGGAACTCGGACCGTGCCAAAGCCGGGACGATGAGCAGCAGCGAGGCTGGCCGCGCGCCGCCGAGATAGCGAGCGCGCACCTCGGCGTAGGCCGCGATATCGGAGGGACGCAGCAGATATTGCGTGACCTTCACGATGTCATGCACCGACATGTCGGCGCGCTTAAGCATGGCGATGATGTGGGTCCAGGCCAGCTCCGCCTGAGCGCTGAAATCCGGCGGCACCTTC
The DNA here is from genome assembly GCA_965652015.1 of uncultured Alphaproteobacteria bacterium. Lineage (GTDB taxonomy): Bacteria > Pseudomonadota > Alphaproteobacteria > Rhizobiales > Xanthobacteraceae > VAZQ01. The sequence continues at coordinate 3,860 of CBFGVM010000082.1, read as the reverse complement.
CCGCTCGCATCGAGCCCCGGGGTGCCCGCGGTGATGAGCCAGCGCGCATTCGCGGGGGCCTCGACCGCGTCGCTGTAGGTTCCGATCTGCCGGGCGATGCCGATGTCGTGGATGCTATTGACCATGGGATCTCCGTCGCGTGATGCCAGCTCGCATTCTTTCATGTTGACGTGCTGGAATACTTCGGAAATAATCAAACTATGAAAGAAGGGCCCGATATCTCGATCATCGCCGCGCTGATCGGCAACCCGGCCAACGCGAACATGCTCATGGCGCTGATGGCCGGCCCTGCGCTCACCGCAACAGAGCTGGCCCAGGAAGCGGGGCTCATGCTCTCGACCGTCAGCGGCCATCTGGCGAAGCTCGAAAGTTCCGGACTTGTGGCGGTCGAGCGCCAGGGGCGGCATCGCTATTTCCGTCTCGCGGACGCAAGCGTCGCGACCGCGCTTGAAGGGCTGATTCCGCTTGCCGTCCGCGCCGGGCACACTCGTATCCGCACCGGGCCGCGCGATCCCGAGTTGCGCCGCGCGCGTTCCTGCTATGATCACCTTGCAGGGGACTTGGCGGTCCAAATGTTCGATCGGTTCACGGCCCGCCGTTTCCTTTCCCGGCGCGGCGATAGCCTGCATGTGACGGCAAGCGGGCGGCGGTTTTTCAGCAGAGCCGGCATCGATATCGACGCCCTCGAAACCGAGCGACGGCCGCTATGCCGCCCGTGTCTCGATTGGAGCGAGCGCCGAAGTCACCTCAGCGGAGCGCTTGGGGCTGCCATCTTTGATCGGATCATTGCGTCGGGATGGGCGGTTTGCGAACCACGTACGCGGATCGTGCGCTTCTCCGCCGGCGGCGAGCGGAAGATACAGGCATGGATTTCCGCGTGAGGGCGGACGTTTCCGCGCCTCCAGAGGTTTGCAGTGCGGGACTGGGCTGACCGCCGTTTGAACAAGCGCGCAGGGCGCGCGTTGTTATTCGGCGGGGCAACTTATTGACCTCGCAGCGGTCGATACTTATTTGAAATCATGAGATTTTCAGCCAAAGACGCGGCGCCTTTCGCCTCCCGCGGGCTTTCTGCTACGTTGGCGGACGAATCCGCATCGCATTCCGTCGACCGAAAACGGGTCTCGGTCGCTTCCGAGACCACGGAGGAGCAATGACCGGCGAAACACAAGAGATCGCCAGCCTTCCCGACATGAAGGTGTCGATCCGTCAGCTCTTCGGTTTCGACAGCGACATGGAAGTGCCGGCCTATTCGGAAGCCGACGAGCACGTTCCGGACATCGATCCTGACTACCGGTTCGACAAACCGACGACGCTCGCCATTCTCGCCGGCTTCGCGCACAATCGTCGTGTCATCGTCACCGGATACCACGGCACCGGCAAATCGACCCACATCGAGCAGGTGGCGGCCCGCCTCAACTGGCCCTGCGTGCGCGTGAACCTCGACAGTCACATCAGCCGCATCGACCTGATCGGCAAGGACGCCATCGTCATTCGTGACGGCCTGCAGGTGACCGAATTCCGCGACGGCATTCTGCCGTGGGCGTACCAGCACAACGTGGCTTTGTGTTTCGACGAATACGATGCCGGCCGTCCCGACGTGATGTTCGTCATTCAGCGGGTTCTGGAATCCTCCGGCCGGCTGACCTTGCTCGACCAGAGTCGGGTGATCAGGCCGCATCCGGCCTTCCGCCTGTTTGCGACCGCGAACACGATCGGCCTTGGCGATACCTCCGGCCTCTATCATGGCACGCAGCAGATCAACCAGGCGCAGATGGACCGCTGGTCGATCGTCACGACGCTCAATTATCTGCCGCACGACAACGAGGTCGAGATCGTGCTCGCCAAGGCGAAGCACTACCGCACGCCGGAGGGGCGCGACATCGTCAACAAGATGGTGCGGGTCGCGGACCTGACGCGCAACGCCTTCATGAACGGCGACATCTCGACCGTGATGAGCCCGCGCACCGTGATCACCTGGGCGGAGAATGCCGACATCTTCAAGGACATCGGTTTCGCCTTCAGGCTGACGTTTCTCAACAAGTGCGACGAGCTGGAACGACCGATCGTAGCCGAGTTCTATCAGCGCTGTTTCGGCGTCGAGCTGCCGGAATCGTCGGTCAATGTGGCGCTGAGTTGAATCGATCTGCCATGCCTGTGAGCCTGTGATGTCATCGAACATCAGGCCCAGAAATCCGTCGAAAGAATCCCCGACCGAGCCGTTCAAGCGGGCGGTCACGGGATGCCTGCGCGCGATCGCGCGCAAGCGCGAGCTCGAAGTTGCCTTTGCCGCCGAACGGCCGGGTATCGTCGCCGGCAAGGCGCGTCTTCCCGAGCCGCCGCGCAAGCTCGGCGGCGCCGAGGCCGCAATCGTGCGCGGCCACGCTGACGCAATCGCGCTCAAGCTCGCGTGTCACGACCCGATGGTGCACCGCAAGCTTGTGCCGGGCGGACAACAGGCGCGCGCGGTGTTCGAGGCGGTCGAGCAGGCCCGCGTCGAGGCGATCGGCGCACGCCGCATGTCCGGTGTTGCCAAGAACCTTTCGGCCATGCTGGACGACCGCTTCCACCGCGGCAAATTCGACCAAGTCACCGACCGGGCGGACGCGCCCATCGAGGAAGCGGTCGCGCTGATGGTGCGAGAGCGTTTGACCGGGCAAGCGCCACCGGCGGCGGCCAGGAAACTCGTCGATTTATGGCGGCCTTTGATCGAGGATCGTGCCGGACGCGATCTCGATCGGCTCGAGCGACTCATCGAAAACCAGGCACGTTTCGGCGACGCCATTCATGACCTGCTCGACGCGCTCGACATGGGCGAGGACCGCAGCACCGAATCGGACGATGAGGAAGGCGAGGAAGGAGAACAGGATCGCCGCAAGGAAGAATCCGGCGAAGACGGGGAGGGCGCCGACGCCGAGGATACGCAGACCCGTGTCGATGAAGCCGATGTCGCGGGCGACGACATGTCCGACTCCACGGCGGAGGCCGCCGAGGCGCTCTCGGCGGAGATGGCTGACGATGCGGAAATGGGCGAGTCCGAAGCTCCGGCCGAGCCGCGGCGTCCTCGGCGGCACGGTCAGAACGAGCCGCGCGGGCCGGACTATCGGCCTTTCATCACCAAACATGACGAGACGATCGCGGCCGAGGATCTATGCGAGCCGGAGGAGCTCGAACGGTTGCGCGGCTACCTCGACAAGCAGCTCTCGCATCTGCAGGGCGTGGTCGCGCGGCTTGCCAACCGGCTGCAGCGGCGCTTGATGGCACAGCAGAACCGCGCCTGGGAATTCGACCTGGAGGAGGGATTGCTCGATCCGGCGCGGCTTTCGCGCGTCATCGTCGATCCGCTGCATCCGCTCTCGTTCAAGCACGAGAAGGAGACCAGCTTCCGCGATACCATTGTCACGCTCCTGCTCGACAATTCGGGCTCGATGCGCGGGCGCCCGATCACGGTCGCAGCCACGTGCGCCGACATCCTCGCCCGCACGCTCGAGCGCTGCGGGGTGAAAGTGGAGATTCTCGGCTTTACCACGCGCGCATGGAAGGGCGGGCAATCGCGTGAGGCGTGGCTCGCTGCCGGCAAGCCTGCCAATCCGGGGCGGCTCAACGATCTGCGGCACATTATCTACAAGTCGGGCGATGCGCCCTGGCGTCGCGCACGCAAGAATCTCGGGCTCATGATGCGCGAGGGACTGCTCAAGGAGAATATCGACGGCGAGGCGCTCGATTGGGCGCATAAGCGACTGCTGGGCAGGAGCGAGCAGCGCAAGATCTTGATGATGATATCCGATGGTGCCCCGGTCGACGATTCGACTCTGTCGGTGAACCCCGGCAACTATCTTGAGCGGCATTTGCGCTGGGTGATC
>CBFGVM010000081.1:0-12818 GCA_965652015.1 uncultured Alphaproteobacteria bacterium | reverse complement strand
TGCCATTATACTTACGCGCGAGGCGCCGTATGATCTCGCCCAACCTCGGTTCGTCGACTTTTTCCGCCGCCTGGGAGGCAGAGAGCCACTTGATGATCCGCTCCTGTTTTTCGGGCCATTGTTTGCGTTGGAGCCTGACCTCCAGCGGAAACACGCGCACGTCACAGAGGACGACTCCTCCATTCTTCAGGCGCTTTTTATAGGAGAACGAGCCGACTGAGCGCTTGGCAACAGCGCCGACGACGCCAGCCTCCTCGAAAGCTTCTCGCGCAGCGGAATACTGCGGCGACTTGCCCTTCTTCGGCCAGCCCTTCGGAATGACCCAGCGTTGGGTTTCGCGTGATGTGATGAGCATGAACTGCGGCCGCGCGGAGCCCGCGCGCAACCGGTACGGCAAGGCGCCGTACTGAACGCGCTTTACGACCGGCGTTTTACTCGCATTACTCATTGACGCCGCCGTGGACTGGCCGCCCACTCTCCTCGCTTAAAGCGATGCCGCGCCGCGAGGTTACTCCCCGCCGGGGGCACCAGGAAAGAAATTTGTAAATATGCGGCCCGACGTCGGTGGCTTCAGTCCAACGCACGGCGTTATCCCGCGGCAGTAGCGAAGCACATCCCCGCCTGTGTTCGGCGCTTGCGCGCCGGCAAGCGTGACTGAGCATGGCGTGTGAACAGGTCGAAGAAGTGCTCCTTTTCGGCATCAAGGAACCAGCCGCATACGTGCCTCGCTCGAACAGTTGGTGGAAGGAGTTGGCCTGAACGATATCGCAGTCGAGCAGCGCTAATCGGATCCTGTGCACCGCCAAGCCCTGGAGCGCACGGCTGGCCGCGCAGCAAGCTCGATACCTCGCGACCTGCCGAAATCGGCGTGTGCTCCCGGACGATTTCGGATCTCCGTGCACGAACGCGGCGCCGATCTTGCCGCCACAGCCGATCTTGCCGCGGCAACCGCATCGCGGCGCCGGTCGTGGCTCTCGATCATGTGAGCGTCATCTGATGCTTTAAATTTTGGGAACTCTTCCCTCAATTGTAGGACTCGTGTTTGTTCCGGCAGCGACAACTTTCGAAATTTTATTTTTGCGGCGACGGCTTCAGGAGAATGCAACGCCTGCACGGTAGAATATTTGGAACAAGTGCTGGAACAGATCGCGGTCGCTGATTTTGAAGCGGTACTCGCGGAACAGCGTGCGGCAATTCGCACAATGCCGGAACCTGCAGCAGGAGAGTCCGTTATTACCACAGAGGTCGGTGCGGCGCGCATCAGCGTGCGGCCCATTCAGGAGCACGGTGCCGACCTCGAATTCAACCTAATCCGACCGTGATTCAAGGAGACGGAACTATGGCCAAACGTCCGACGGATTTCGCACAGCAAAACACCGAACGAGCTTTCGAGGCGACAAGCTACAGCCTGAACTGGATGCGAGAGATAGCGGAGCGGAACCTCAATCAAAGTAAAGCGGCGCTCGAAGATCTACTCACGATGACCCGCAAGGCGGTCGATGATATGGACCATCAAGCGGCCGTTATTCGCGAGCACTCGATATCGCTTATGGAAGAAACTCTCTCGAACACCTTCGATTTTGCCCACAGGCTGGTTCACATAAAGGAACCGCAGGAACTGGCTCGACTGCAGAGCGAATTCGTGAGCCGGCAAGCTCAAGTGGTTGGAGATCAAACCAAGGAGCTCGGCCAAAGCATCGCGCAGGGAGCGAGCGAGGCGGCAAAGACCGCTATGCGCGAGGCAGCGGAATCGCCGCGAAGGCAATCCGCAGCGGCGTGAGGAGCGACACGCCGAGGCGTGAGCTGACGTAGTTGGAGACTTGGCGCATCCGCCGATTGGCGGCTACGCCTGCCGGCCCTGATCCGGAGCCCCAAAGGCTTCGTCATCAGCGTCGGCTGAACCATTTGCGGACCCGTTCCGCTGTATCAGAGACGTTCGCGGTCAACGCGGGTACGCGCCAGGAGGAAACATCGGGCAGCGGGGCCGCGGTCAGGCGGGGCGCGGTCGAGGGCGAGGTCGTCTGCGCCGTCGATTCCTTTTGCTCTTCCTCGATCAGCAATTGCTGAATCCGCCGGCGCTCGGCGTCATCTTTCGCCTCAAGCAACAGTTTCCTGAAACGCTTGATATTTTCGCGCCTGATGAAACGTTCCATGGGCGCACCCGTGGCACGCAAGGGCCCGGGCCGCCGTGACGGCCATCACAAAATGGCCGATTCCACGGTGTCGCGGGGGGCCTGGAGCGGAGGACCCTTTTTCTGATTTCGCGGTCGGCGCCGGGCGGGAACCCCCAAAATCTCGGCCCAAAACGCGGAAGCCTGGGCTACATCGGCCAAAGCTCCGTGGGATGTTGTGCGGCTTTCCGAGCGCAGCGGGTGACGGACCGCCGTCTCCGGAGGGCGCGCATTTCGGCCGCGGTCGGCGGGTCGGTTGGACCTATTGTCGGCCGCCGCCAGCAGCCCTATGTGGTAAGGTCCGATCGATTTAGCTGACCGAACGCGGGCACGCCGATGGCTGATATCGCCTCTGCAGCAGCATCCCTGCTGACGCGTCCGCTGGCGCTGATCGCAGCGCTCGCTGGGATGGTGCTTGCCGGGACGCTGGCGCTCTGGGCCCATTACGGCACGGCGGTCTTCTACGAGATGATCGTCGCCGGAATCGCCGCCTGCTTGTGAGCCTCGCCTGGCGAAGGCACTCCAAAATGACCGCGCGCAACAGCCGCATTCTTGTGATCGCCGCCGCGTTTCTCGCGGGCTTGGCACTTTGCTTCAGCCTCGTGCTGATCGTGTCCGGGCGCCTGTCGGCGCCTGTTGCGCAACAGATCGCCGCCATCGGAGGACCTTTCAAGCTCGTGGATCAGAATGGACAAATCGTCACTGATCAGGATTTGAAAGGTCGCCCGTTTCTGGTGTTTTTTGGCTTTACCCATTGTCCCGACGTCTGCCCCACGACACTGTTCGAGGTGTCGGAAATTTTGCGTGCGCTCGGGCCCGATGCGGATCGCACGCGCGCGCTCTTCATTACCGTCGATCCCGAGCGTGATACGCCCGCCGTGATGAAGGACTATCTGTCGAGCTTCGATCCGCATCTTTCCGGGCTGACCGGCAATGCCGCAGAGATCGCGGCGGTCGCCAAGGCCTACCGCGTCTATTTCAAGAAAGTTCCCGTCGATCAGGGTAGCTACACTATGGACCATACCGCCATCGTGTATCTGATGGACAGGGACGGCCGGTTCGTGTCGCCATTCAACCTCAAGCGTCCGATTGATGCCGCGGCCGCCGATCTGCGCCGGTATTTGTAATCCGAATGGAAAGGCGCCGCGGCGAGCACCGCACTTCCACGCGGCCCGTTGCGGTGGGTCACACACCGAGATTTGACGTGATCGCACCTGACCCGCGTTGCCGGCTCGTTTATTAACGGGGTCAGTCAAGTTCCTGGACCCAAAGCAGTCACAGAGGTCACCGTGCCAGAATACTCGCTGCGAAGCCCTATCGGACAGGTGGCTATCTGTCTCTTACTGATTGTCCCGTTGCTCGGCGCGGGGCAGGCAGCGGCGGAACCGGCGGGCACGGAGCCGGCCGTGCGGGTGCCGGGCTTTTGGGATCCGCGCCGTCGGCCCGAGAAGCCCGATCTGTCGCGCATCAGCGTGATCCGGTTCCTGACCGAGATCGACTACCCGCCGTTCAATTATGCCGGTCCGGACGGCAATCCGCAGGGCTTCAACGTCGACCTGGCGCGCATGCTGTGCGAGGAGCTCAAGCTCGCCTGTACGATCCAGATGCGCCGCTTCGAGACGCTCATCCCCGCGCTCAATGGCAACCAGGGGGATGCCGCGATTGCTTCAATCGCGGCCACGGTGGACATGCGCACCAGGGTCGATTTCACCGATCCTTATTACCGCACGCCGGCGCGTTTCGCGGCGCGACGGGATTCACCGGTGCAAGACCCGTTGCCCGAGCGGCTCGAGGGTAAGAAGGTCGCCGTGGTCGGCGGTACCGCGCACGAGGCGTATCTTAAGGCTCTATTTACCGAGGCCGAGGTTCGCCCCTATCCGAACGCGGAGGCGGCGCGGCTCGCTTTGCGGCGCGGCGAAGTCGACCTTCTGTTCGGGGATTCGATCACGCTTGCGTTCTGGCTCAATGGGACGGACTCCGAAAATTGCTGCGCTTTCCGCGGGGGCCCCTACCTCGACGGCCGCTATTTCGGCGAAGGCGTCGGAATCGCGGTGAAAAAGGGCAATGACACAATGCGGCTAGCGCTCAATTGGGCGCTGTTCCGGGTTTGGGAGCAGGGCCGTTTCACCGATTTGTGGCTGCGCTATTTCCCGATCAGCCCGTTTTGAACTTTGGGCGGTTGCGGCTGCTGCGTTGAACTGGATGTCACGCCGGCCTGGAACCGGGACGGTTACGCTCAATTTTAGCAAACTGCGCAACGATATCGAAGCGCGCCCATGATTGACTCGCGGCCGTGGTCGCCGGCGGAGTCGTTGGTCATGAAAGTCCTTCTTGCGCGTTTCCTACGCGAGGAAAGCGGCGCGACGGGCATCGATTACGCGCTGATCGCAGCCGGCATGTCGGTCGCCATCATCACCGTGCTGTCGGGCCTCGGCTCGAAACTCAGCGCGGCTTTCACGACGGTGTGGACAGCGCTCGAATGAGCATGGGTCCGCTCCGGGCTGGACCGCTTCGCCGTATGAGCCGGCACCGAATCTGTATCTGAATTGCGCAGGCGAACGGTGCCCGCGTTTCGATTGACGCGAGGGGACATGCTTTTTAGTGTCCGCGGCCGGAGAGCCATCGATGTCCACGCTCGAGGCGCAAGTTCCGGCGTTGCGCGAGATCGCCGAAAGCTCGAATGCCTGGCCGTTTCAGGAAGCACGCAAGATCGTCGCGCGACTGAAGAAACATCCCAAGGATGAGGTGGTCTTCGAAACCGGCTATGGCCCTTCCGGCCTGCCGCATATCGGCACTTTCGGCGAGGTCGTGCGCACCACGATGGTGCGACATGCCTTTCGCGTGCTCACCGAAGATAAGATTAAGACCCGCCTCATCGCGTTCTCCGACGATATGGACGGGCTGCGCAAGGTGCCGGACAACGTCCCGAACCGGGAAATGATGGCGCGACATCTCGGCAAACCGCTCTCCCGCGTGCCCGACCCGTTCTCGAACGAATACCCCTCGTTCGCCGCCGCCAACAACGCGCGGTTGCGCGCCTTCCTCGATCAGTTCGGCTTCGAATACGAGTTTCTGTCCTCCACCGACTGCTACACGTCGGGCCGTTTCGACATCGCGCTATTGAAGGTGCTCGAGCGCTTCGACACGGTCATGGAGATCATGTTGCCGTCGCTGCGGGAAGAGCGCGCGCAAACCTATTCCCCGTTCCTGCCGATTTCGCCGCGCACCGGCATCGTGCTGCAGGTGCCGATCCTGGCGCATGAACCCAAGGCGTGCACGATCACCTATGAGGATCCGGATACCAAGGAGCAGGTGACGACCCTGGTCACGGGAGGCCGGACGAAGCTGCAATGGAAGCCCGATTGGGCGATGCGTTGGGTTGCGCTCGGCGTCGATTACGAGATGGCGGGCAAGGACCTGATCGACTCGGTCCGCCTTTCCGGCGAGGTGTGCCGCGCGCTCGGCGGCACGCCGCCGGAGGGGTTCAATTACGAGCTTTTCCTCGACGAGGAGGGGCAGAAGATCTCGAAGTCCAGGGGCAATGGGCTGACCATCGAGGAATGGCTGCGCTACGCGTCGCCGGAATCGCTCTCGCTGTTCATGTATCGCGAGCCGAAGGCAGCGAAGCGGCTCTACTTCGATGTCATTCCCCGCCACGTCGACGAATACCAGCAGTTCTTGGAGGCCTACGAGCGGCAGGATCTCAGGCAGCGCCTGTCCAATCCGGTCTGGCACATCCATTCGGGCAACCCACCCAAAGCGGATATTCCGATCTCGTTCTCGATGCTGCTCACACTGGTGGCTTCCTCGAACGCGGAGAACGCCGAGACGTTGTGGGGCTTCATCGGCCGCTATCGCCCTGGCGTGACGCCGCAAACGCATCCCAAGCTCGATGCGCTCGTGCGCTACGCCATCCATTATTTTCGCGACTTCGTGCTGCCGCAGAAGCGATTCCGCGAGCCGAGCGAGAACGAACGCGCGGCGCTGCTCGACCTGCGCGACGCGCTGGCGCAACTCCCGGCCGATCCCAGTGCCGAAGAAATTCAGCAGGTGGTCTACGAAGTCGGCCGACGCGAGCCATTCCTCGACAAGACCGGAAAGATCAAGACCAAGGACGGCAAACCGGGGGTCTCGCTCGACTGGTTCAACATGCTCTACCAGGTGTTGCTCGGCCAGGAAAAAGGCCCGCGCTTCGGCTCGTTTGTGGCGCTCTATGGGCTCAAGAATACGATCGACATGATCGACGGCGCGCTCGCGAGATCGGCATAGTCATCCCGCAATGGCTCCCTCCGCCTTGGCTCTCATCGGAGCCACCATCGTTTTTAGTTCATTTCTCTCCGGTGTCTTCGGCATGGCCGGGGGCATGATCCTGCTCGGCGTTCTGCTCAACTATTTCGACGTCGCCAGAGCTATGATTCTGTTCTCGATCATTCAGCTGTTCGCCAACGGTTGGCGCGTCGTGCAATGGCGCAGCTACGTGCTGTGGCCCATTTTCGGCTGGTATGTGCTCGGCGCTGCCATCTCTTTTGCAGGGATGTGGATGATTGCCTTCGTCCCGGACAAAGCGATGGTCTATCTTGCGCTCGGGTTGATGCCGTTCGCGGTGGAGGCGCTGCCCGCCGCCATGCGTCCGAACATCGAATGGAAGGGCGTGCCGCTCCTGTCCGGGGTTGCGACCACGATCATCCAAATCCTGGCCGGTGTCGGGGGGCTCTTTCTCGATCTCTTCTTCCAGAAGAGCAAGCTCGATCGTAAGACCACCAACGCCACCAAAGCCGTCGCGCAGTCGTTCAGCCATGTCGTGCGCGCGCTCTATTTCGGATCGCTCTCGGGCCTCGGAGACCTGCCACTGTGGACCACCGGTCCGGCGATCCTGTTGGCGATCGGAGGTACTTCGCTTGCGCCGTTCGTGCTCGAGCGAATGACGGATCAGGGGTTTCGACAGTGGACGCGCGCGATCATCTTCACCATCAGCGCTGTTTATCTCGTCCGTGCCGGCTGGTTGTTCTTTAACCGGTGAAGCGCCGCCTGGCTTAGCTGAACATCTCCATCGTGCCGTCGAGCGCCATCAGGCCGGTTTCCACGCCAAGCTGCGGGTGCCGCTCTCCGACTTGCTTGCGGAATTGCGCGAGCGCCGCCCTGTGTGTTTCGGTTTCCACTTGCGAGTTTGCGACTTTGGCCTCGCCATAGGCGATCTTGGCAGCACCGCAGTCCCGATGATCGATCGCGATCACCTTCTTGATGTGGTGCAACTCGATCGATGTGGCAAGATTGTCCCAAAATGCCTTGTGCCACTCCTTGAACGCAGGCGCGACGACGCCGATTGCGGCCCCTGCGATGACGAACTGGCTGAACTTGCCGGTCAAATTCTGCTCGACCGTATATTTGCGCACCGGCTCCTGCATGCGAGGATCGATGCACGCCAAAACCATCGCCTCGTAATTACCTTCGGCCGCCAGCAGGAGATGCGGCGTGAAAGCCAGGGTCGTGCCACCTACTGCGAGGGCGCGTACAAATCGCCGACGATCGAGGATGGGTAACAGACCATTGCAGCACACGCAGGAGGCGGCGTCATGGAAGTGTTTCATTGTTCATCTCATCGTCTTAGCGGATATCCAAATCGAGGTTAGTAAAGGTGTCGCTTCTGCGCACAGGTTTTGGCATAGATAAAGGGCAGTATCACCGGGCAAGGCCGCTATCGCAAGTATTGATCCAGCTTGTGGGAAGTTTGGGAATGATAACTCGCCGTCTACCGAATCTTTGGAATTAAAACTCCAAAAGGCAATCTCAAGTCTGGCTGCCGCCCGTTGGCGTTGTAACGATCTCATAAACATCGAACCTGCCGAACTATGGCGAAAATGATCTACAAGATTTGCGAGGCGGTGCTTTGGCGTCAGGCGGAGCGCGCCGGCGTGTTCCGCGGTGCGTCGGTCGATACACGCGACGGCTTCATCCATTTCTCCTCTGCCAGCCAAGTGCCCGCCACTGCAGCCAAGCATTTTCTCGGTGTTGGCGATCTCGTGCTGATCGCGATCGACGCCGATGCACTGGGCGATGCGCTGAAATGGGAGGTTTCGCGCGGCGGCGAGCTGTTTCCGCATCTCTACGGCGAGTTGCCGCTGGGTGCGGTGCTATGGGTCAAGCCGCTGCCTCTAGGCCTCGATCGACAGCACGTCTTTCCGGAGCTTTCGGAGTGATCGGACTTGTCGAGTCGCTGGCGCGGCCTTTGCTGCGCATGCTCGATCCCGAGGACGCCCATCGCCTTGCCATCCTTGGGCTGAAAATCCCGCCATTCGTCAAGCTGACTGCGGATGACCCGCGCTTGGCGGTGCGTGCTTTCGGGCTCGACTTTCCCAATCCGGTCGGGATGGCGGCCGGGTTCGACAAGCATGGCGAGGCTCCCGACGCGCTGCTCAAGCTCGGTTTCGGCTTCGTGGAGGTGGGCACCGTCACGCCCTTGCCGCAGTCCGGCAACCCGCGCCCGCGTCTCTTTCGGCTCGATCACGATGAAGGCGTGATCAATCGGCTGGGCTTCAACAGCGAGGGCGCCGCCGCCGTGCTGCGTCGCCTCACCGCCCGCGCCAACAAAGGGGGGATCGTCGGAGTCAACATCGGTGCCAATAAGGACAGCGCCGATCGCATTGCGGATTATGTACGCCTGATCGAGATCTTCGCTCCGCTGGCGAGCTACTTTTCCGTCAACATCTCCTCGCCGAACACGCCGGGTCTGCGTGAGTTGCAGCGGGGCAAGATGCTCGACGAGCTTCTGGCGCGCGTCATGGATGCGCGAGCCCGCGTGAGCGGAGAGAGAGCACCCCCCCTGCTGATTAAGATCGCCCCCGATGTTGCGCTCGGCGACCTCGACGACATCATCGCGGCGGCACGCACGCACCACGTCGACGGCATGATTATCGGCAATACCACCCTCGCGCGGCCACCGACATTGCGCGACCGGGCTAAGGCAAGGGAGGCAGGAGGGCTGTCGGGACGGCCGCTGTTCGCGCTCGCCACCCGCATGCTGGCCGAAACCTATGTCAGGGTGGAAGGTGCGTTCCCCCTGATCGGCGTGGGAGGCATTGACTCCGGCGAAGCGGCCATCGCGAAAATCCGGGCGGGCGCGCGCTTGATCGAGCTCTATAGCGCGCTGGTCTTTCATGGACTGCGACTGGTGGCGACCATCAAATCCGAGCTTTCGGATGCGCTGCGTCGTGACGGACGCGTCAGAATCGATGAGCTTGTCGGGACGGACGCCACGGCCATGACGGGGGAAAAGTGGCCGGGCTGAATCGCGTCGAAGTCTTCACCGAAAGCTCACTCGGCCTTACCGGCCTTTGGCCACCCGCATGAGCCGAACGATCAGCCAGATCGGCACCACCACGATGGCCCCCAAGAGGAGATAGCGCCACAGCCAGCGCACCGCGTCGAAACCCATGTCCCAGACCCGCAACACGAGCCGTCCGAGGCTTTCGAAGATGTTCCACGGGTCCAGCCCGAGCACCTGCAGGATCACGCCGATTAGGATCGACAGCAGGATCAGCCGGAAGATGACCGACAAGGGCGGCCCACCGAAGAATCGGGTGACGTAGTTGTTCTCCCACCGCGTCGGCGTGGTCATGACAAGATCCTATCATGTTGATCTGTGGTAGCGGGCGCGGCGCGTCCGCTTTCGATCTTCTCCAGCATTCGCTCGAGCGTTTCCAGCCGATCCGCCTCTGCGGGGCGTTTGTCCCAGCGTAGGCGGTTGATGCGCGGAAAGCGCATGGCAAGGCCCGATTTGTGCCGTGTCGAGCGCTGTAATCCTTCGAAGGCCACTTCGAGCACCAGGCCGTGATCGGCCTCGTGAACGACCTCGCGTACCGGGCCGAACCGCTCCACGGTGTTGCGGCGAACAAAGCGGTCGATCTGAACGAGCTCCTCGTCGGTGAAACCGAAATAAGCCTTGCCGACCGGCACCAGCACGTCGCCCTCCTCGGCCCTGGTCCAGACTCCGAAAGTATAGTCCGAATAGTACGACGAGCGCTTGCCATGGCCGCGTTGGGCATAGATCAGCACTGCGTCGACGATGAATGGATCGCGCTTCCATTTCCACCAGGGGCCGCGGGCGCGCCCGGGCACATAGGACGCATCCCGGCGCTTGAGCATGATGCCCTCCACCGCATCGGCATCGGCGCCCGCACCGGCCGCGGCGGGGTTCTGGCGCGCGGCAATAAGCTCGTCCCAAGTGGCAAATGCCACCAGCGGCGAGAGATCGACGCGCGGCTCGCGCAAACGCGCGATGAATTGTTCGAGGCGTGCGCGTCGCTCGACGAATGGACGCTCGCGCAGGTCGTCCTCGCCGTCGACCAGGAGGTCGTACGCGCGCAGATGTGCGGGAAATTCGGCCAGCAGCTTCGCGCTCACAGTTTTGCGATTGAGCCGCTGCTGCAGGACGTTGAAGCTTTGCACGCGACCGCCGCGCATGATCAGGAGCTCGCCGTCGATCGCTCCCGGCAGCCGCAACGCATTGACTAGGTCCGGGAAGCTAGCGGAAATATCGTCGCCGGTGCGCGAGTAGAGCCGGCCAATCATCCTGCCATCCTCGCCTCGGCCGGCAACGGCTTGGACGCGAATGCCGTCCCATTTCCATTCACCCAAAAAGTCTTTCGGATCTAGGCTGGTGAGATCGCCATCCTCGAGCGCATGGGCGAGCATCGGCGGTCGGAATGGAGCGGGATCGCGGCTCCTCGGCTTGTCGCCGCGACCTTCCAGCCAGGCGAACAGTTCGAGATACGGCGGCCGCATCCCCGGCCAGATCAGCTCCACTTCCTGCAGATCTTTGTCGCCGAGTGCAGCGGCCGCAGTCTTCGCAAGCCGCGCGGAGACGCCGATCCGCAACTCGCCGGTCACGAGCTTAAGCAGCGCCCAGCGGCCGGTTTCATCGAGTTGATCGAGCCAACGCGCGAGCTGTCCCGGCAGCTCGGCTTTACCGAGCGAAGAGAGCGCGGTGACGACCGAAGACAATAACAGCTCACCGCGCTGGCGCGGATCTTCACCGTCCGTGCTTCGCAGCTTCTGATCGCCCCCGGCGGATGGAGCGGGCCATCCGCCAGTTTGCTCGCGCGCCTTCCACATGAGCGCCACGGTCTCGGAGAGGTCACCGACGTAATCATAGGACAATTCGAACAATACCGGATCGACGCGCTCCGCGATCAGCGCGCGGATCATGCTCGGCTTTGCGTGCTGAAAGCTCAACGCACCGGTGAGGGCGGCAAGCGCGAAGCCACGCTCGGGATCGGGGGTACCGCGGAAATAATCGGTCATCAGCCGCAGCTTGTTGTTGCGACCCGGCTCATAGGCGAGACGATCGAGCAATTCGGCGAAACGGTTCATCACGCTTCGGCGGGAGTTTGGGTCACGCCCTCGTCCTCATCGCCGTAGCCGACGATGTCGAGCGGCCGTGCCTGCAGCCCTTGGGTGAGGCTCCAATGCACCAGCGCTTCTTCTTGGCCGTGGGTGACCCAGATATCCGACGCGCCGGTCGCGGCGATGGTCGCGGTAAGCCCGTCCCAGTCGGCGTGATCCGAAATGATCAGCGGCAATTCGACCAAGTGCTGGCGCGCGCGCGCTCGCACGCGCATCCATCCCGAAGCAAAGCAAGTCACCGGATCGGGGAAGCGCCGCGACCATACCTCCTTCAGCGTCGAGGGAGGGCAGAGCGTGATACTGCCGGCAAGCTCCGCCTTGGTAGCCCCGCGCGCGAGCTCGACCCGTCCGAATTGGATGCCGCGGCTCTCGTAGTAACGCGTGGTCTTCTCCATTGCGCCGTGCACGTAGATCGGCCGGTCATATCCACCCGCGCGGAGCATCGCGATCAGGCGTTGCGCCTTGCCAAGAGGATAGGCGCCCACAAGGTGTGCGCGGTCGGGAAACAGGCCAACGGAATGCAGCAGCTTTGCAATCTCGGCCGCGGGATCGCCGTGGCGAAAGACGGGCAATCCGAACGTGGCCTCGGTGATGAAGACATTGCATCGGACCAGTTCGAATGGCGCGCAGGTCGGATCCGCGACATTCTTGTAGTCGCCGGATGCAACGACGCGCAGACCGTTTGCCTCGACACACACCTGCGCTGAACCGAGCACATGCCCGGCGGGATGGAAGGTCACCCGTACGGCGCCGAGCGTCACGGTCTCGCCGTAACGGATCGCCTGCGTCGCGGCGGCGAAGTTTTCCCCGTAGCGCAGGCGCATGAGATCGAGCGTTTCTTGCGTGGCAAGCACGGCGCCGTGGCCGGCGCGCGCGTGGTCGGAATGGCCGTGTGTGATGACCGCTTTGTCCACCGCGCGCGTGGGGTCGATATGGAAGCCGCCGACCTTGCAGCAGATGCCGGCGGACGTGCGCAGGAGAAGATCGTCGGGGCGCATTGCCTTGAGATATGATGGAAATGGCGCAATGACAGGTGGACCCACAGACCGGCCGGTGCAAGCTGAGGGAAACGACGATGCGTCATGTATGGCCAGCGGCCGTAACACTTCTCGCAGTCGCGTTGCTCACCCCTGCCGGGGCGCAGCTGAGCAGTGTCTTCCGGATTGACCGCTCGTCGCCTGCAGCCCCGGGCCGCAAGCGTGCTGGCTCAATCCCGCCGGAAGACGACCGACGCGAACCAGCCGG
>CBFGVM010000080.1:0-12850 GCA_965652015.1 uncultured Alphaproteobacteria bacterium | reverse complement strand
CCGGAGCGGCCGACGATCGAGATGAACTCACCGCGCCGCAACTCGAGATTGGCGCCGCGCACGGCCGCGCAGCCGGAGGCGACGCCGTATCGCTTGGTCAGACATTGCGCCGAGAGCGTCATCGCGCCTCTGCTTGAATGAGCGCGTAGGGCTCCATGCGCCGCACCCGCCAGGCGGGCAAGAAGGCGCCGAGGAGACCGAGGGCGACCGAGAACACGATTGCCAGGAGCGCGCCGGCCTCGAGCACCGCGGCCGGCGGCCAGGAGAACGGCACGCCGAGCAGCGCGAAATAGAAGCCGAGCGAGCGGGCAAACGTCAGCAACACGGCGGCGCCGAAGCCGAGACCGGCGAGGCCGCCCAGGCCGGTGATGACGGCGGCTTCGGCGAGAATGATCGTCATGATCTGATTGGGCTTTGCCCCCATCGCCCGCAACAGGCCGACCTCGCGGTAGCGCTCTTGCACGATCGCGGAGAACAACAGCGCAAGAAGGATCAGCAAGGCGGCGAGCTCCAACGCGGTGAACACCGCCATGCCGATGAGCAGCGTGCTCAGCGCCTGCCGTGACGAGGTGAGCACCCCGTTGCCCTCGACGATCTTCACGTCGGCAAGCCCGGCAAGGGCAAACTTGACGTCTTCCACTTTGACTGCCGGCGACAGTTGCAACAGGAAAGCGGAAACGCGGTCGACCTGGAGGTCTCCCGAGCAGACGCTGGCATGGCTCATGCTAGCCACGGCCGGCGCGTCGTCGACTTTCGCGGGCGCTGCCGATTTGGGCCGCGCGTCCGATCGGCGGCAGAAGGAAACAATCTCTGCGAGCGCATCGAAGCTGAGAAAATAGGATTCGTCGAACGGCCCGACGCCGGTCTTGCCGAGCCGGCCGGAAATGGGCATCGGCATCCCGCAGACACTCACGGTTTCGCCGAGTCGAATGGGCAATGCGCCGCCGGCGATCAGACCCGGTCCTCCTTGCCCCGCCTCGACCCAGCTCAGCACCGAAAAATCCTGCGCCGGATCGAACGCGATCAGAGTGGCGTTATTGCCCTCGACCAGCGTTGGAACGATCCGCTGCGGCGCCACGCGCGCGACGCCGGGAATAGCCGAAATGCGCTGTGCGAGGTCGGCGGCGAGCGTCTCGTCCGTCGGCTGCACGGTGAGCAGGCTTGCGGTGATGTTCACCAGCGTCGCGCGCGGCACCACGAGGAGGTCGGCGCCCATACGCGCGAAGCTTTGCGCCATGCCCTGCCACAGTGCCCAGCCGGCGACGAAGCTCGCAAAACCGACGCCCACCCCGAGCATCACGGCAGCGCCGAGAAACATCGCGCGCAGCCGGCGGCGACCGACGTTCTGCGCCGCCAACCGGATCAGCAGCCAACGATCGTGCCGGCGTCCCGACATCCGTTCCCCGCGGTGAATGAACCCTATTCTCCGAGGAGAACGTCTCTGGCCTCGTTGATCTTCATGCTCAGGTAACGCGTGCCGCCGAGTTGCGGATCGAGGAGTTGCCCGAGCCGGCGATGCGCATCGCTGATCTCTTTCGCGCTCGCGCTCGACGGAAGTCCCAGGAGGTCGAGCGCCTCGTCCCGCGACATGCGGGATCGCCCGTTGCCACTCCCGTTCACCGCCCCGCCCGTGAGGCGGGGATCGGCAGGCCTGTACTCGAGTTGCGGTCCCGCCTGTTCAACATAAGCCCGCAGCACGGCAATCGACTGCCGCACCAGCTCCGGATCCGGTCCTTGCCGCGGCCAGGAGGCGGGAACGCTGCCGAAATTCTGTGCGCCGGCCGCAAAATCGCCCCGCGCGGCGTTGAGCGGCCCGAACAGAACGCGCCAGCGCGGCGCGGCTTGCACGAATACCGGCAGCATGAAGGCCGCGAGCATCATCGCCGGTGTCCAGCGGCCGGTGGCGAGGAGCCATACCAGAACGCCCAGCGCGAGCGCCGCAAGCGCCACCAGCGCCCATCGTCCCGAGTTGATGATCGCGCGCGGATCGGCGTTGAGAATCCAGCCACCCATCTTGACGGCGGACACGAACAAAGAGAGCGCAAGCGTGGCATACGCCACGATCGTCAAGTCCATGGCACGTTATCCTCTCGGGCCATCACTACATCCGCATCGCCGCACCCTAATCGGCCTCCCGTAAGCACTTCGTCCGGCAGAACACGCGCCCGGCTATTCCTTCACCGCGCCGGTCATCGCCGACACGTAGTGCTCGACGAAGAAAGCGTAGAGGATCACCAACGGCAGCGAGCCGACCAGCGCGCCGGCCATGAGGGAGCCCCAGCGATAGATATCGCCGTCGACGAATTCGTTGACGATCGCCACCGGCACCGTCTTGTGCTGCGTCGAGGAAATGAAGGTGAGCGCGTAGATGAACTCGTTCCAGCACAGCGTGAAGCAGAAGATGAAAGCGGAAATCAGTCCCGGCACCGCCAGCGGCAGGACGATCTTGGTGAGGATCTGATAGCGGCTCGCGCCGTCGATGAGCGCGCATTCCTCGAGCTCGAACGGAATGGTCTTGAAATAGCCCATCAGCAGCCAGGTCGAGAACGGGATCAGGATGGTCGGATAGGTGAGGATCAAGGCGAAAGGCGTATCGAACAGCCCGTACTGGAACACGACGGTCGAGAGTGGAATGAACAAGATGGATGGCGGAACGAGATAGGCGAGAAAGATCGCACCGCCCACCCACTGCGCGCCTTTATAACGCAGCCGCACGATGGCATAGGCCGCGAGTACGCTGGCGACGATCGAGAGAATGGTCGCCGCGATCGCGACCAGCATGGTGTTCATGAGCCACTGCGGGTAATGGGTGCCGAACAGCAGCTTCTCGATATGCTTGAACGTCGGGGTCCAGGTCCAGAACGGATTGAAGCGCTCGAGATCGAGCAGTTGCTCGTCCGGTTTGATAGCGGTGAGCGCCATCCAATAGAACGGGAACAGCAGCACGAAGACGATCAGCGACAGCGGCAGATAAAGCGTGACCAGCCGCCGCGGCAGCGTCTGCAGGTAACTCATTCCCTCGGTGTGGTCGGCGGTGACGCCGGATAGCACCGCTTTCGGGCTTGGGAGCTTGGCGAGCACGTCAGTCATTACTCTCTCCGCGCTGCCATTTGCGGCACCGCGCGCGGGGCTTGCCCCGTTCGCGGCACGAAAAGCTTGCAGCGCCAGGTCTTAGTCATTGCTCTCTCCGTGCTGCCATTTGCGGCGCTGCAGTCCGAACCAGGAGATCAGGATGGCGGCGAGCAGGAACGGAATCATCGCGGTGGCGATGGCGGAGCCTTCGCCGAGATAGCCGCCGCCGATGGCGCGCTGGTAGCCGAGGGTTGCCATCAGATGCGTGGCGTTGGCGGGGCCGCCGCGGGTGAGCACCCAGATGAGCTGGAAGTCCGTAAACGTGAACAGCACTGAAAACGTCATCACCACCGCGATGATGGGGGTGAGCAGCGGATAGGTGACGTAGCGAAATCTTTGCCAGGGAGTCGCCCCATCGATGGTTGCGGCCTCGTAGAGCGAGGGCGACACGGTCTGGAGACCGGCGAGCAGTGTGATCGCCACGAACGGCACCCCGCGCCAGATGTTGGCGAGGATCACCGACCAGCGTGCGTTCCAGGTATCACCGAGAAAATCGATATTGGTCGCGATCAGGCCGAGCTTGCGCAGCGACCAGGACACGATCGAGAACTGGCTGTCATAAATCCACCAGAAGGCGATCGCCGAGAGCACGGTCGGCACGATGAACGGAATCAGCACGGTCGCGCGGATGATCGCCTTGAACGGCATGTTGTGGTTGAGCAGAAGCGCGAGATAAAGCCCGATCGCGAATTTGAACACGCTGGCGACGCCGGTATAGAGCAAGGTGTTGAATACCGACAGCCAGAACACCGAATCGTCCCAGAGCCATTCGTAGTTCTCGAGGCCGACAAACTCTCCGCCGCGGCCGATGCGGGCATCCGTGAACGAAAGCCAGATGCCGAGCCCCAGCGGGTAGGCCAGAAAGAGGAGCAAAAACGCCGCCGCCGGGAGCATGAACCAAAGTCCCAGCCACTCGCGGTTCACCTTGAGCCTGTCCCACGCGCCGACGTCGCGGAACGCCCGTCCGGGAATCGCCTGCTTGAGGGCAAGATCGGCCATCTGCATCGGGGGTCGGATATCGGATGTCAGTGATCAGGAAGTTCGACTCCTGATCACCGATCCGACACCTGATCTTTGTTCTCTACACTTTGAACACTGATCGCCTTTTTCCGAATGCTGACCACTGTCAGCGATAGAGCCGCATCGCCTGACGCTCGGCGATCTTCGCCGCATTCTTGGGATCCTCGCGCCCGGTACAGACGTTGGCGAACATGTCGACGACGATGAAGTCGGCGAGCGCGGCGGCGGCCTTTTCGCCCACCGAGCCCAAACCGCCTGCGGTGAGGGTGCGCTTGGCGGCTTCGCGGAAAATCGTGTTCTTGGGATCGGAGGTCCATACCGGGTTGGCATCGTAGGCGTTGAGCGGGTGCGTGAGATAGCCGACCGACGCCTCCAGCCACTTATTGTAATTGTCCGCCTCGAGCAGGAACGCGATCAGCGCCTTACAGGCCTGCGGATACTTGGTGTAGCTCATGGCGAGAATCGGGAAGCAAACGTGGAACTCGGTTGGCTTGCCGACCGGTCCGACCGGCCACAACGCGTGGTCCATGTCCTCGGCGATCTCCTTCTTGGTCGCGTCGCGCTTGGCCGCGGCGTAGATCGAGATGCCGTTGTTGGTCCACGAAATCTCCCCGGCGAGGAAGGCCTTGTTGTTGAAGGCGTCGTTCCACGCCGCCACGCCTGGGATCATGTTTTCGGAGAGTTGCTTGGCGTATTCGAGCGCTTTCACGGTCTCTGGCGAGTTCAGGATGACCTTGTCGTTCTTGTCGACCACGTTACCGCCGTGCGCCCAAAGGCACCAATGCACCCAGCAATTGGCGTCGCCGGTGGCGTGGCCGAGCGCCATGCCGCCAGGGGTGTTGTTGCGCTTCGTCGCCTTGGCATATTCGAGGAACTCGTCGGTGGTGGCCGGAAACTTCGAGAAGCCCGCCTTTTTCAGCGCCGAGGTGCGATAGTTCAGCATATTGCCGCCGTAGCAGATCGGGATGTCGATCCACTTGTTGCCGCTCTTGCCGTAGGCGATCGCGGTCGGCACCCATCCGCCGTATTTCTTGCCGAGGTAGTCCGCGACATCGGATACGTCGACGCACTTCTGCGGGAACAGATGCGGCAGCGAGAACAGCCCCCAGAACAGATCCGGGCCGGCATTGGTATTCGCTGCTACCGACGCCTTCGGCGGGATGTCCTCGAACGATTCCCGCGCGACGGTGACCTTCACCCCGGTCGCCTTGGTGAAGGCATCGAGCAGGACCATGAACTCGTCGTCCTCGGATTGCACGAAATACTTCCAGCGCAACAAGCCGAGCTGCGCGCCCTTCTCCGGTTTCCACGGCGCGGCCTGCGCCCAGGCCTTCGCCCATTCCAGTAGTGGCGAGCCAGCAAGCGCGCCGGTTGCGGCGAGCACACCCTTTACCAGGCTCCGGCGATTGAACAGGGTCATGACGGTTTCCTCCCTTGTCAGGCAGTGAGACGTTGGCCGCTCGGCGCGTCGAATAAGTGCACCGATCGCGGATCGGGCTTGAGCCGGATCTTGTCGCCCGGTTTGAAATCGTGGCGTTCGCGGAACACTGCGATTACATCATCGCCGCCGATCTTGGCGGCGACCTGCAATTCGGAGCCGGTCGGCTCGACCACCTGCACCTCGGCTTCGGCGCCGTCGTCCGCGATGACGAAGTGCTCCGGCCTGATGCCGTAGATGGCGGGCCGTCCGTCATTGCCGGACGGTACCGTAGTCAGCGGCAACCGGATGCCGGTGACGCTCTCGAATTGCGGCGCACCGTTGGTGCGGATCGTTCCCGTGAGGAAATTCATCGCTGGCGAGCCGATGAAGCCCGCGACAAACAGGTTCTGCGGCCGATCGTAAAGCTCGAGCGGCGCGCCGACCTGCTCCACCAGACCGTCATGCATGACCACGATCCGGTCGGCCAGTGTCATGGCCTCGATTTGGTCGTGAGTGACGTAAATCGTCGTCGTCTTCAGGCGCTGGTGCAATTCCTTGATCTCGGTGCGCATGGCCACGCGCAGCTTCGCGTCGAGATTCGACAACGGCTCGTCGAATAGAAAGACCTGCGGATCGCGCACGATGGCGCGGCCCATGGCCACGCGCTGGCGCTGGCCACCGGAGAGCTGGCGCGGATAGCGGTTGAGCAGGGGGGTCAGTCCGAGAATATCGGCGGCAACCTTCACCCGCTGCGCGATCTCACCCTTTGGCGCGCCGCGGAGCATGAGCGAGAAGCCCATATTTGCGGCGACCGTCATGTGCGGGTAGAGGGCGTAGTTCTGGAACACCATGGCGATGTCGCGCTCTTTCGGCGGCACGCGATTGACCACGCGCTCGCCGATGCGGATTTCGCCGGACGTGATGTTCTCGAGTCCCGCGATCATACGCAGAAGCGTCGACTTGCCGCATCCCGAGGGACCCACCAGGACGACGAATTCGCCGTCGCCGATGAGCACATCGACGCCGTGGATCACCTCGATCGCTCCGAAGGCCTTTCTGACGTCGCAAATCGCAACCGACGCCACGGCTACTCCTCCACTCGGCCCGTTTGGGAGCCCGGGCCCTGCGGGCCTCTTTCTCACTTTCCCCGGCTTTCCATCATCCCGACGGCAAAGCCGGCCCGCAATTGGAGGGGATTATACGCGCAATTTCAATTCCTGGATCGTGGTACGTGGGTAGCCCGGCCATGAAGCGAAGCGAAATTTGGTGAGGCGGGGCAATGCCGAGGACGGGCGCAGGCCGCGCGTGCGTGCTGCGCACCCTTGCCACCCACGCTTTCATCGCAGCGCCCAGCCCCAAAAAAGACGTGGACGGTCGCAACATGCGCCGCCGAAAGAAAAGGGCCGATTCAATCCCATCGGAACACGTTCGCCAGAGGGACCACAGCCCATGGCCAAGGTCGTCTTCACGCCGAATATCCAGCGCCACGTCGCGCTACCGGAAAGCGAAGTCTCCGGCCGCACGGTGCGCGACGTTCTTGACGCTGTGTTTGCCGAAAATCCGCAGGCGCGCGGCTACGTGCTCGACGATCAATCGGGGCTCCGCAAACACATGACGATCTTCGTCGATGGCCGAATGATCCGCGATCGCGCGCGGCTCACCGATGCCGTGAGCCAATCGAGCACCGTCTACGTCTTTCAAGCCCTGTCAGGAGGCTGATGATGAGTGACACGCTTCTCGTTTCGACGCGCAAAGGGCTGTTCACAGTCTCGCGCAAAGCGAAACAGTGGGAGATCACGGCGGTCGATTTCCTGGGCGACAATGTCACCATCACGCTCCCCGACCGCCGCGACGGGCGCCGTTACGCGGCGCTCGACCACGGCCATTTCGGAGTCAAGGTCCACCGCTCGACCGCGAACGGTTGGGAAGAGATCGCCGTGCCGACCTATCCGCCCAAACCGGAGGGTTACGAGGAGAACGACATGTGGGGTCGGCCGATCAATTGGAGCACGGCGCGCATCTGGGCGCTCGAGCCCGGCGGCCCCGACGAGGCCGGCGTGATCTGGTGCGGAACACTGCCGGGCGGCCTGTTCCGCTCGAGCGACGGGGGCCAGAGCTGGGAGATGATTCGCTCGCTCTGGGATCATCCTCAGCGCAAGCACTGGATGGGAGGCGGCGCCGACCTACCCGGCATCCATTCGATCTGTGTCGATCCGCGCAATTCCAAGCGTGTGTGGGTTGCCGTCTCAACCGGCGGCATCTGGTTCACCGAGGATAGCGGCGCAAGCTGGAGCGTGCGCGGCGACGGCATGCGCGCCGAATACGCCCCGCCGGAGCAGACTCACAATCCCGTCGCCCAAGATGTGCACTGTCTCGCGCAATGTCGCTCGGCGCCGCAGCGCATGTGGGTGCAGCACCACAACGGCATCTTCGTCTCCTCCGACGAGGGCAAGACGTTTACTGAGATCACCGGCGTCGAGCCGTCGACGTTTGGCTTCCCGGTCGTCGTGCATCCGCGCGAGCCCGATACGGCGTGGTTCGTACCCGAAATCAAGGATGAGAAGCGCATCCCACGCGAGGGCAAGCTGGTGGTGACGCGCACCCGCGACGGCGGCAAAAGCTTCGATGTTCTGACGAAGGGACTGCCGCAATCGCACGCCTACGATGTCGTCTATCGCCATGCTCTGGCGCTCGATGATGCCGGGGAGCGCCTTGCGTTCGGCTCGACGACGGGCGGCCTCTGGGTGAGCGAGGACCAAGGCGACAGCTGGGCATGCGTGACGCACACGCTGCCTCCGGTCTACGCGGTACGCTTCGTGTGAGCGACGAGCGTGCGGGGGCTATGCTCGCTGCGAACGCTTGAATATCTGAGGTGAAGGTGAAGGCCGCCACGCGGCGGCCTCCGCCGTCGTCTCAGCCGATCGTCAGATCGTCGGACTCCAGGCCGCGGGCACCAGCCGATAGCCCGAACCGGACTTCTCGACATAGCCGCGGCCCGGGAAGGGGAAGTGGTATCCCTGGATCAGCATCTTGTCCGCGATCGCCATGTCGTAGACCTTGCGGCGGGTCTGCTCCGCCAGCGATCCATCCGTGTCGAAGACCAACTTCCAGTCGGGATGGTTGAGAAACAGCGTGGCGGCGCCAGCCGTGACGTCGGCCTGGATCAGGACCTTGTCGGAGCCGGATGCGACGATGTGTGATGTGTGTCCGGGCGTATGACCCGGCGTCGCCATTGACGTGATGCCCGGCACCAATTCCTTTCCGGCCTCGTATTGCGTTGGCTTGTTGCCGAGGGCGCCGAATACGCGCTTCACGTTGGCGAACTGGCCCTTGATCGGCTCAGGAAAGCGCGCCGCGTTCGCATCGTCCATCCAGAACGCCCATTCGCTTGCCGGTACCATCACCTCGGCGTTCGGGAAAGCGAGTTTGCTATCGGCGCCGAGCAGGCCGTTGATGTGGTCGCCGTGGAAGTGGGAGATGATCACCGCGTCCACCGCATTGCGGTCGATGCCGGCGGCCCCAAGATTCGTGTGGAACTGGCCGACTGCGCCCTTGCTCTGCTGATACATGCCGGGGCCGAGACCGGTGTCGATCACCACGAGCTTCGAGCCGGTGTTGACGACAACGGGGGTGTACGCGTGCGTGACCTTGTCCGGCGGCAGATGGTTTGCAACGAGTGCCGCATTGACTTCGTTCTTTGGTGCGTTGCCGACATAGCTGTCCGACAGCGGATTGGTATTGGCGCCGTCGGTGACGGCAGTGACTTCGAAATTTCCGACCTTATAGCGATACCAGCCCGGGTTCTGCTTCTCGGCGAGCGGGGCTGCCGCCTGCGCCCGTGGCACCGCAAAGCTCGGCAGCGCGGCAACCGCGGCCGCCCCTGCGATTAGATTTCGCCGTGTCAGATTGCTCATGTGCTCCTCCATGTTCTGCCCCGTCGAGACTCGGTCCGTATCCTTGAGCGTCATCAACCCCCTCGTAGCCGGAATATTCCGCGTCTTCGGATAGGCGGCAGATTTTTATTTTCGCTCATTCTGCGCCGCGCCAGCCGCGGCATAACCCTGATCGGTGCTGGGGCGGCGGCAAACCTGAATTGGCACCAAACGATGCCTTTCGCGTTAGTAGCCCGACATCGAGGACGAACGTTGGAAAGATCGCCCAGCCGTTGGCAGCCGTGGACGCAATCGGGCCGTACCATTGATGCCGAGATCATCGCTGCCACGGCCTTGCTCAGCGCCGCGCTGGTCGTCGGCCTTGCCACCGCCGCCGACTACGGCCTCACCGTTGACGAGTTCAATACCGAGGACTACGGCCCCAAGGCTCTCGCCTGGTATACGAGCGGATTCCGAGACCGCTCGCAGTTTGAGACCGTGGAATTCTCGCTTTGGTATTACGGGCCGTGGTTTCACATGCTCACGGCGTATATCCAATCATTCGACTTGGCCGACCGGATCACGGTTCGCCATGCCATGACTTTTATGGTCGGGATCGCCGGCGTGGCCGCGTTGTTGCCGCTCGGGCGCCTTGCGGCCGGGCGCTGGGCCGGCCTTGCCGCGATCGTGCTCTGCCTGATGACGGGATACCTGTACGGCAGCCTGTTCTTCACGCCGATCGATGTTCCCTTCCTCGCGGCGATGACGGGGGCGACCCTCGCCATCGTGGTGATGACCCGGCAGGTGCTGCCGTCCTGGCGCGCAACGCTCGCCGCGGGCCTCTTGAGCGGGCTCGCGATTGCCACGCGCACCGGCGGCATCATCACCCACGCTTATTTGCTTGGAGCGCTCATCCTATGCGCCGCGGAGGTTGTCGCGAGCGGCAACCGATTGACACGGCGCTACCTCATGGAGCTCAGCGCCCGTTTTACGGGCGTGCTCGTCATCGCCTGGATTATTGCCGTTGCGCTCTGGCCGTGGCTGCAAACCGGCAACCCATTCGGGAACTTCAAGATCGCGCTCGTCCATTTCGCGAACATCCCCGGCTCGTTCGAGTTTACGCATTGGGGCAAGCAAATATCGACGAGCGCGCTGCCGCCCTCCTACATTGCGGCGCAGCTTCTGGTCCGCCTACCGGAAGCGTTCCTCGCCTTGCTAGCGGTTGCCTGCGTCCATGCCATTGCCGCCGTGGTGAGGCTTGCGCGCGATGCTGTTGCGAAGGCGCATCTCGAGCGCCCCGCTCTCTGGCCCATGGCGGTGCTGATGCTCGCGCGCGAGCGGGCCATGATTACGGTGTGCGCGGCCGTGATGCTCCCGCTGGGATTTCTCATCTTCCAGCGCGCGACCATGTACGACGGGATACGCCACGTCCTGTTCGTGATCCCCATGCTCGCGGTGGTCGCCGGCCTCGGCTGGCGGGCGCTGCTACCGCTCCTCGCGCGCGCTCCCGTCGCCGCCGCCGTCATTGCCGGGGCCTATGTCGGCAGCAATGTCACGACACTTGCGGCGTTGCATCCGCTCGAATACGTGGCGATGAACGCGATCGCCGGCGGAACGCGCGGCGCCTACGACAGATTCGAGCTTGATTATTGGTCTGCGGCCGCCACTGAAGCGTTGCGGCGGCTCGAACAACGGCTGGACCGTGATCCATCCATACAGTCAGCCGAGGGCCCACCGCGCATCCTGATTTGCATTGGCGCGCGGGAGGAGCGGGTGCACCCGCTGCTGAAACGGCCCTGGATCGTTGAGACCGATCCGGACAGGGCCGATTTCATCATCGCAACCCAGCGCTCGCGGTGCGCGGAGAACAAGCCCGTTGTCCTCATCGACGAGGTCAAGCGCTTCGATCGGACGTTCGCCTGGATCTATGCGCGCAAGCAGCTATGGGACTAGTCGAGCACTGATCCACCGGTCATTCCCGAACGGGATCCCGGATATTCCCTTCCTTGATCGGGGCCTGAGCGTCGGCGAGCGCGAGCTTGCGCGCCAGTGTGGTAATCAATTCCATTTGGGTGCGCAGCTTTAGGTGCAGATTGAGCACCACGATCAAGCTCAAGCACACCCAGACATAAAGAATGAGGTCGACGCCGCGGCCGATCCCGACCAACTCCGCGAGCGCGGTGCTGTGCTCGGGCACCCAGACGAAGTAGAGCCCGGCCGTCGCCACCAACAGCGCCAGCACAGCGACCGCGGGAGAGCGCGCGTATTCACTCCAGGCGTAGATCAGAATCCCGGCCAACAGGATCGACAGGATTAGTTGAGCGATCATCGGTAGAGCCTGCGCGCGAACAGATCGAGCAGAATAAGGACAGCGTCGCCGAGGCTCTGGCCTTTGGCAAGCGAGTAGGCGGTGTATTCGATCGTGACCGGCCGTTCGACGTAACGAAGTCCGCTGGCCGCGATCTGGCCCAGCAACTCCGACGCATGCGCCATCCGGTTCTGCCGCAGGCGGATGGCGGCGGCGGCCCGGCGGGTCATGGCGCGCAGCCCGTTGTGGGTGTCGGTTACCTGCAACCCCGTGGTCAGCCGCGTGAACGCGGTTGCGGCGCGCAGCAGCAGCCGGCGCAGCGGCGGAAGGTTCGGCGCCTGTCCGAGAAACCGGCTGCCGAGCGCGAAATCGGCGTGCTCTTGGACGAGCGCCTCGGTGAGGCGCGCTATATCGGAGACGCGGTGCTGGCCGTCGGCATCGAATGTGACGATCACCTCGGCTCCCTGCGCCACCGCGTAATCAATGCCGGTCTGCAGTGCAGCGCCCTGGCCGAGGTTGAAGGGATGCGTGATGACCCCGGCGCCGGCGGCGCGGGCCTCTTCGGCGGTGGCGTCGCTCGAGCCATCGTCGACGACAACGACGCTGTAGCCCGCCCGTCTGACCTCGCTTACCACGCGGGAAATGACCGGCCCTTCGTTATAGGCCGGAATCACCACATACATTTGTGCCCGGGAGACCATCTGGCCCGTCCTGGCCCTTACACATTGCGGGACAATGACAAATCCGTGTCAACGGCAACCGCAAACGCCCCCAGTCTGGAAAAAGTTCCGGCGTGAGTCTGCAGCCAGACCTGCGACGTTTTGACCGGATGAGGTGCCGTCCCCTCACGCCGGCTTGCGCAGCACGATGCGCATGGCGTCGAACAGGTTCACCGGTATGCCGATCCGGCTGGCGGCGGTGACGCGCTCGCCGCCCAAGCCAAGCATTCGCCGCAACTGGAAGACGATCAGGGAGGCTGGAACGATCTTCCAGGGATGGTCCAGATGCTCGACTGCAAGCCCGAGGCCGGCGGCCAAGCGGCGTACGCTCTCCTGCGTGAAGAACCACAGGTGCTGCGGCGGCGTCATGAGCCGCCAT
>CBFGVM010000079.1:0-12853 GCA_965652015.1 uncultured Alphaproteobacteria bacterium | reverse complement strand
TGGTCTACGGAATTTCGTCGGGCGCCTTGCGCGCGGCCTTGTTCACGCAGCGCCACCCGGACATGGTCGCGCGTCTCGCGCTCGATGCGATGGTGTGGACGGGTGAAGGTTCTCCGACGCTTGCCGAGCGCAGCAAACGGCTCCCCGAATTTCGCGCCAAGAATCGGCGCCCGATCGATCGCAAATTCGTGCGCTCCATTTTCGAGCGCGACCATCCCGGCACCGCCGACGACGTGGTCATCGAGGCGTTTGCCGATGCCATCCTCGCGCTCGACGATTCCGTGCCGACCGGTACCTATGTCGACATGTGTGCCAACCTGCCGGTCTGCGATCCGACAAAGATCACGGTGCCGACGCTCATCATGCGCGGCGAGTACGACGGCATCGCGGGCTTCGCCGATCTCCTGAAGTTCTTCGAGCTGCTGCCAAATCCGGACAAGCACTTCGCCGTGATGCCGGGCATCGCGCATGCCTCCTTCCACCAGAAGAACTACGCCATCTGCTACCACATCCTGGAAAGCTTCTTCTCGCAGCCGGAGCCGATCTATCGCGGCGGGCATTGACCGGCGCCACATCGTTTCCATCGTTCCGCCATCCTGTGGGCGCAGCATCGCCTGCGGGATGGGGGATCGACCATGAGCTTAGGGCCTGCAAGCGTGCGCTTTGGCGCGCGCCTTTCCGCAGTTGCGGCGCTGACGCTGCTTTGTGGCTGCATTGGCAACCGTGATGTGCCGACGGCGGAGCCGAGCTTCTATCGCAGCCTCGCGACCAAGGGCGCGGAGGTCGACGCAACCATGGCGGCCTCCATGATCTCCGGCTATCGCACCAACAACGGGCTCACGCCGGTCACCATCGATCCCGAGCTGATGAAACTCGCCGAGGCGCAGGCGCAGGCCATGGCGAGCCGCGACACGCTCAGCCACGACGTCGCGCGCAGCTTCCGTGACCGGCTCAAGGGAGGCGGCTACCGCGCCCGCACCGCGGCGGAGAACGTCGGCGCCGGCTACCACACGCTCGCACAGGCCTTCTCCGGGTGGCGCGACTCGCCGTCTCACCGCGACAACATGCTGCTCAAGGGCGCGACCCGCATGGGCATCGCCGCGGCCTATTCGCCAAAATCGAAATACAAGGTGTTCTGGGCGTTGATCCTGGCGGAGCCGGATGAACGGCGGAGCTAGGGCGCGCCCGCCTCGTCGGGTCGCCACCGCGCGCTTTAGGCCGTCAAGTCGAACAGGGCAGCCCCGAACGTCCCGCGCGCTTCGTTGATGAGCGGTGTGACCGCCGTGGCAAAGGTATCGTGCTCGGCGGCTGTGAGCGCGACGATCTTGCAGCCCTGCGCCTCGATCGCTTTGCGAGCCTCTTTTTCCTCTTGCACGTGCAGCTCGCGCTGAAACGCGACTGCGTCAGTTATGGCATTTCGCATGGCGCGCTGAACATCAGCGGGCCAGGCATCGAAGGCCGGGCGGTGCAGGAAGATCGGCCGCGAGATGTAGAAGTGGTTGCTCAGGGTGTGGAAGCGATGGAACTTGTGCACGCCATAGGTCACTGTGTTCGACAGCGGATTCTCCTGCGCGTCGATGGTGCCGGCGACGATCATCTCGATCGCCTGCGTTAGATCCATGGGCATGGGCACCGCGCCCAGCAATTCGAAGGTGCGTGCCTGCACCTTGCTCGGCAGGACGCGGATTCGCATCCCCGCGAGGTCCGCCGGCCTGCGCACCTCGCGGATGCGGTTGGAGATGTGCCGAAAGCCGTTCTCGAACCAGCCGAGGACGCGGAAATTCACGCGCTCCTCGATCTTGCCGGCGAGAACGTCGCCCAGCGCGCCGTCCATCGCTACACGCGCGGATCGCGTATCTGCGAACAGGAACGGCAGGTCGACGATACCCAGCTCCGGCACTCGATCGGTGAGATAACTCGACGATTGGTAGCCGAGCGTCAGAAGACCATCCTCGACCAGCCACAGAATGTCCTCGGCGCGATAACCGAGGTCCATGATGTTCCAAACATACTTGACCTCGATGCGATCGCTGAATTCCGTCAGTAGCCGATCGCCGATGCGCTTGAGCGCACGGCTGAAGCCGGTGGTTGGAGGACCGTAACCTCCCATGCGGATTCGGATCGGCTCGGGCATACGCGTGGTCTCGCTAGGACTGCGTCAGGACGTCGGCTGGCTCGCCGCGACCGCGATCCCCGATGCGGCCAGCCCGACACCGATCGCCAGCAGGATGCCGGCGACGCCGGTGGCGGCGGCGAGCAGGCCGGCAAGTGCGGGAAACACGATCTGTCCGATGCGGTTGCCTGTCATCCGCAGTGTCAACGCCGTGCCGCAGACTTCAGGCGGCGCGATATACATGACGCCGGAAAGCGTCAGGGTCGAGGCGATGCCCATGACGAATCCCAAGCCGATGAGAACTGCGTACATCGCCGGCAGCGAGAGCGGCAAGGCCAGGATCAGAAAACCGGCGGCGCTGCCGAGCATGCTCGCCAGGGTGAGCGGCTTGCGGCCGACGGCAAAGATGAGCCTGGCGTAGAAGGCGCGCGAGACCAGCGAAGCCACCGAGCGCACGGTCAACAAGAGGCCGATGTGATCGGAACCAATCTGACGCTCCGCCCCGAGCGCCGGAAGATAGATTACCAGCAGGTCCAACGCGGTGATGGTCACTACGCTCGAGATCATGATGGCGGCAAAGCCGCGCAGCGCGAGCAGCTGTCGGATAGGAATAAAATCGCCGCTATCGCGATGCTCCGCCTTTACCGCAGCGGGCCTGATCAGCGCCGCGACGATGACGCTCGCGCCGGCAACGGCAAGCCCGATGGTGAACAGCAGGCCCGTCGGCGGCAGCGCGCTCGCGCCGCCAAGCCAGCCCACCACGAAGGGGCCGAGTCCCTGTCCAATCGAAGCGGCCACCATGTAGTACCCGAGCGCGGTTTCCCGGCGGCGCTTGCCTGCGGAGCGCGCCGCCAGCATCTGATGGCCGGCCATGCAGAACATGTGGCCGAAGCCCAAGAGCACGGAAAAGCCAAGGAGATGCATCGCCGACCGCGGCCAGGCCCAAAAACCGAGGCAGGCGGCGAACACGAGCGCCGAGCCCAGCCAGGCCGCCCGCGCATCGTTGCCGCGGTCGATCCAGCGCCCCACCTGCAGGGCCGTGAAGACCGGGATAATGGCAAAACCAGTGGCGATGATGCCGAGCCAGATGACGGGAAGGCCGAGTTCGATGGCCCGGTAGGACGTGGTGATGCGGATGACGAGGATCAGCGTCTGGACGAGCGTGACGTGAGCCAGGAACGGGACGAGCAGCCGGTAATCGATGTCGCCCTCGCGAGGGACGCGCGCGCTCGGCTCCTCAATCATCGACGCATCGTGTCTCGTGCTCGAGTCGGCACGGCCTAAAGCGCCGCTGGCCGGCAGTCTCCTTTACCGGCCTGCGTGCGCGAGGCAAAGCCCTAGCTGCTGCGCTTTTTGCTCGGTAAGTCGACGTGCAAACAAGTCGAGACGCGGCAAGCACGGTTTACGAAGCCTTAAGACCCCGTACTATTGCGCAACTCGCGGCCCCCAATTGGTCCCTGCGGGGTCAACTTTTTTCCTTATTTATCAATTCAACTTGTGGCGTTTGGGGATTGCTTCCGGGGGTGGGATCACTCGCTTTTGTCTGGCTCGGAAAGTGTGGGCGTTGACGCCGTTGTCGCCCTGGGGAGGGCTGTGCGCGCGCCGATTCCAGCAAGACGTCTCCGCCCGGAGTGATCGGCAGGGGGAGTTTCGCTTTGGCGGGACAGTTCGTCGCGGTGATGCGACATTCGCGTGCCGTTGTACCGGCGCGCCCGACTACCATCAGACCGCCTCCACCGCCGCGTCGGGCAGCGGGCGCATCGACGGTGCGTCGACCGGCGATAACGCTGACGTTACGCCGCCGGGTAATCGGGCAAGCGTTGCGCCATCCGGGCATGGCCTTGAGCGCGATCGTGTCGCGCGGTGTGTTCGTGCTCAAGATCGCGGCCGGCGCCTTGCTCGCAGCGATGGTCGCCTTGGCCATCATGAATTACCAAGAGCCCGAGCCTAGCGTGGCCGGGTTCGAATCCGCCAACAACGAGACCATCATCTCCAACAACGAGACCATCATCTATCGGCGCGCGGCGCCGCCTCCCGCGCGCTTGCAAGGCAGCGATGTTGCGGACCGCAAGGAGGAAGCTGGATCATCTTACCCGCGCGCGGTGCAAACGGTCCGCTTTGTCAACCCTGAGCCACCTCTATCCATTGCCGCTGCGGCACGCGAAGCGATCAAGCGCGCGCTGATCAAGGTGGGCGCTTTCGTTGCATTCCCATCGAGAGAATCCGCGGAGCCGGAAAGCTCCGAGATGCGTCGCAAACGCGGCACCGTGGTTCTCGATGAAATCGACGATTACCTGTGGGAGGTCTATCAACGCGCGCCCATCAAGAAGGACTCGAGCGGTGACTTCACCTGGAAGGATCCGACCGCCGCCAAGCGAATGGGGCTATCCCTGCAGGATTACGTGATCGGCGGCATGGATCCGGGCTTCCGGGAACAAGTCTACAAAGCGGGACGCGCGATGGACGCCGAGGGCATCAATTGGTCGATGCTCAGTGCATTCCGAGACGACTATCGCCAACGCCTTGCCGCTGGCTTCAAAGCGCGTGGCGGCAACTCCCTGCACGGCGGCAGTCGCCGAACGGGTGGCTATGGCCACGGCCGGGCGATCGACATCACCGCTGGGGAGGGAACCAATCCGGAAGAAGTCTGGAAATGGATCGACGCCCATGGCGCGAAATATGGGCTTGCCCGACCGATGCCGGGCAGAGACCCGGCGCATATTCAGCAACGTGGGGAATCGAGCAAGGTCGTATCGGTATTCCGCAAGAAGCGCCTCGCCGACGGCGGCAGGCGACAAAGACAGAAAGCCAAGGTCAAAGTCGCCAGCACGCGATGATGGCCGCAAAGGTTGATTGCCCCCGCGGCGTCTCGACCTCCTCCGACCGCCTGCGCGATCTCAGGCCTGCCTAGGCGGAATCTTTTCCCGTCGCTCTTGGTTGCCTTCGCTAGCGTGACGTCAGCACGCCATCCTCAAACTCGTCTTGCTGCCGCGCAGGCGATGCGGCGCGGCTCTGGCGGGATGGGACGCGCTATAGACCTCCTGGCATGTCCTCACTAGCTTGCGCTGCGATGTACGCACCCCCGGTCCTTCCGCCCGCGCGCGAGTACGCCGCGCTCTACCGCTCGTTTCGCTGGCAGATTCCGGCGCTGTACAATATTGGCGTCGACGTCTGCGACCGCTGGGCAGAACTCGATCCGTCGCGTACCGCGATTTTCAACGTGCGCGTCGACGGCAAGGTAGAGGAGGTAAGTTACGGCGCGTTGCGCGAAGCCTCGAACCGGCTCGCCAATGCGCTCGCCGCCCGCGGCATTGGGCGCGGCGATCGGGTCGCGATCCTATTGCCGCAGGGGCCGGCCGTGGCGATCAGCCATATTGCCATCTACAAGCTCGGCGCCATTGCGCTGCCGCTTGCCATGCTGTTCGGAGTCGAGGCGATCTCCTATCGCCTGCGGGATTCCGGCGCGCGGGCGCTGATCACTTGTGCGCAGGGGCTTGCCAAGCTCGCGGTCGTCCGCGAGGTGGCGCCCGGCCTCGAATGCGTGTGGTCGACCGACGGGACGACGGGCGGGGCTGAAGACTTCAACGCGGCGCTGGCGCGCGCCGCCTCGGACTTCACGCCGGTTTCCACATCGGCCGACGACCCTGCGCTGATGGTCTACACGTCCGGCACCACCGGGCCGCCGAAAGGCGCGCTGCATGCGCACCGGGTCCTGCTCGGCCATCTCCCCGGCATCGAGTTGCCGCATGAATTTCTGCCGCAGCCGGGCGACCGGTTCTGGACGCCGGCAGACTGGGCCTGGGCCGGCGGCCTGCTCGACGCGCTGCTGCCGGCCCTGCATTACGGCGTGCCGGTGGTGGCGCAAAAATTCGAGAAGTTCGATCCCGAGCAGGCCTTCGCGCTGATGGCCAAGATGCGCGTGCGCAACGCGTTCATCCCGCCGACGGCGCTGCGCATGTTGCGCTCGGCGCCGCGGCCGAAGGCGAGCATCAAGCTGCGCTCGGTCGGTTCGGGCGGCGAGGCGCTCGGTGCCGAGACTTACGAATGGGGCAAGGCGACGCTCGGCATCACCATCAACGAGTTCTACGGCCAGACCGAATGCAATCTGGTCGTGGCCTCGTGCGCGGCTATCGATGTTTCACGGCCCGGCGCCATGGGCAAACCGGTGCCCGGGCATGACGTCGCGGTAATCCGCCCGGATGGTTCGCAATGTGCACCCGGTGAGCTCGGCCAGATCGCGATCAGGCGGCCCGACCCGGTGATGTTCTTGCAATATTGGGGCAAGCCCGATGCGACGTGCGAAAAATTCATCGGCGACTGGATGACGACCGGCGACCAGGGCGTCACCGACGCGGACGGCTATTTCCAGTTCGTCGGCCGCGACGACGATGTCATCACTTCGTCGGGCTACCGCATCGGTCCGACCGAGATCGAGGATTGCCTGATCCGGCATCCTGCCGTGGCGCTGGCGGCGGTGGTGGGAAAGCCGGATGCGCTGCGCACCGAGATCGTGAAGGCCTTCATCGTGCTGAAATCGGGGCAGGCCCCCTCCGACGCGCTCGCCGCCGACATCCAGGGCTTCGTGAAGACGCGCCTCTCCGCCCACGAATATCCGCGCGAGGTCGCCTTCATCGAGGAGATGCCGATGACGACCACGGGCAAGGTGATCCGCAGACTGCTGCGGCAGCGGGCGTGAGCGCCTGTGACAGGCACCCCAATTCATCACGTCAGAGCCGATGACGACCCACTCGGCGCCGCGGCCGTGCCGATATAAGCGGCGATGACGCGCGCATCCTTCAGAACCTCGTCGGGTGCGCCTTCGGCCAGCGTACGTCCGTAGTCGAGCACGTGGATACGGTCGGCGAGGTCGGCAACCATTTCGAGATCGTGCTCGATCCAGATCATGCTGAGGCCGAGTTGGTGCTTGATCCGCAGGATGAAGCGCGCCAGGTCCTCGCGCTCGTCCCGATTGAGGCCCGCCGATGGCTCATCAAGCATCAGAATCGCCGGCTCCAGCGCGAGCGCGCGCGCAAACCCGACCAGCTTCTGGATGCCGAAGGGGAGGCCGTCCACGGATGCGTGGCGATAGCGCTCGAGCTCCACGAAGTCGATGATGCGCTCGACTGCCTCGCGGTGGCGCACCTCCTCGCGCCGCACGGAGGATAGGAACAGCATCTCGGCGAGGGGATTGGTGCGGATGCGCGTATGCCGGCCGGTCAAGAGGTTGTCCAGCACCGACATGTGCGGAAATAATTCCCCGTGTTGGAACGTGCGCGCCAGTCCGAGCCTGGCGATCTCATGCGGCTCGCGGCCGGCGATGTGCTCGCCGCGGAAACGGATATGTCCCTCGCCACGATAGATGCCGCTCACGCAATTGAGCACGCTGGTCTTGCCCGCGCCGTTCGGGCCAATGAGCGCGAACAGCTCGCCCGCCGCCACCGCGAGCGAGACGCGATCGAGCACGGTCAGGCCTCCGAAGCGCAAGGTGAGGCCGTCGATTTCCAGTTCAGCCATACCATCTCCGGCTGCGGCGATATTGCTTGACGTCGCGATAGCTTCTTCGTTCGCCGCTCTTGCGGCCGAGATAGAATTCCTGGATGTCCGGGTGCCGGCGCAAGCGCTCGGCGGTGCCGTCGAGCACGATGCGTCCGTTTTCCATGACGTAGCCGTAGTCGGCGATATCGAGCGCCACGGTGGCGCTCTGCTCCACGATCAGGATGGCGATGCCGAGCTCGCGCCGGATGTCGGCAAGCCGCCCCAACAAATCATTCACCAGCAGCGGTGCGAGGCCGAGCGAGAGCTCGTCGACCAGCAGGAGTTCGGGTCCGCAGACGAGGCCGCTTGCCAGCGCCAGCATCTGCCGTTCACCGCCGGAAAGAAGCCCACCGATGCGGTTGCGCAGGTCGCCGAGCTGCGGAAAGAACTGGTAGGCCAGTCCCTCGCGCCGTCGGCGCTCGATAGCCGTGCTGCTGCGCGGGACCGGCGCGGTCAAGTTCTCGGCGACCGT
This sequence comes from uncultured Alphaproteobacteria bacterium, assembly GCA_965652015.1. Lineage (GTDB taxonomy): Bacteria > Pseudomonadota > Alphaproteobacteria > Rhizobiales > Xanthobacteraceae > VAZQ01. Next base: position 4,733 of record CBFGVM010000079.1, on the reverse strand, counting down.
GAGATTGGGAAATACCTTGTCGCGTTCGGGCACCAGCACGATTCCGCGCCGCGTGTTCTCGTGCGGGAGACTATTCTCGATGCGCTCGCCTTTGAACGTGATGGTCCCCTCGGTGACGCGCGCGTCGTCGATGCCGAGGAAGCCCGAGATCGCCCGCAAGGTCGTGGTCTTGCCGGCGCCGTTCGTTCCCAACAGCGCGACGATGCGGCCCGGCTCGACCGCGAGGGTGATGCCCTGCACGGCGGTGATGGCGCGCTGATAGACCACCTCGAGCTTGTCGATTGCCAACAACGGGCCCGTCATCTGCGCGATCCCGAGGCCGAGCGGTGCTTGAACGGCCACAGCAGGAAATAGGTTTGAATGCGGCGCCAAATTCCGACCAACCCGAGCGGCTCGAAGATCAGGAACAGGATCATGACGAGCCCGAAGGCCGCGTAGTTCACCGCAAACAGCAAACTCGCATGCCGCTGCGCGCCAGGCAGCGCCAGCAGGCCAATCTCGATAATGTAGGGAAAGATGGTGACAAAGACCGCTCCGAGCAGTGCGCCGAGCAGCGATCCCATTCCGCCGATAATCACCATGGCAAGATATTGGATCGTGAGAAACAGCGAGAACGCCTCGACCGACACGAAACCGCGGTAATAGGCGAACAGCGCGCCGGCGACGGCGGTGACGGCGGAGCTGATGACGAAGGCCAAGAGCTTGTAGGAGGCGATGCCGATGCCGAGCGCCTCGGCGACGGTCTCCCGTGTGCGAAGGGCGCGCCAGGCGCGGCCGGTGCGCGCGCGCAGAAGATTGAGGCAGAGGAGAAGCGTCACCGCCGCGGCCGCAAGGAGAATGAAATACCACGCGCGCCCATCGCTGATCGACCATCCCCCGAGTCTGGGCGGATCGATGACGATGCCGGTCGAGAACCCGCGCCGCGTTTCGTACTCGCCGCCGAGATAGATCACCACGAAATGCAGCGCGAGCGTGCTCACGGCAAGATAGAGTCCGCGCAGCCGCAGCGATGGCAATCCGAAGATGATGCCGAGGAGCGCTCCGACCAGGGCCGCCGCAGGCAGCGTGACCCAAAACGGCGCATTCGTCTCGCGGAACAGGATGCCGACCGTGAACGCGCCCGCGGCAAGGAGGCCGGCATGCCCGAGCGAAATCTGTCCGGCAAATCCGGTCAGCAGCATGAGGGAGAGCGAGCCGATGCAGGCGAGAAAGACCTGGCAGGCGAGATCGAGATGGAATGGGGAGGCAATCAGCGGAAACGCGAGCAGCGCGATGATGAACGCGCCCAAGCTGACACGCTCGAGCCGCGTCTGGACGAGGGCGAGGTCCTGATCGTAGCTGGTGCGGAAATAGCCGCTGGCGCGTGGCGACCTAGACACGGTCGAGCTCCTCGCGCGTGCCGAACAGGCCCCACGGGCGCACGATCAGGGCGGCAATGAGCACGAGGAACGGCACCACGTCGGAAAGCAGCGGATCGATATAATGGATGGCGATGACCTCGGCGGCGGCGACGATGACAGCGCCCACGAGCGCGCCGAGGAGGCTGTCGAGCCCCCCGACCAGCGCCGGCGCAAATGCCTTGAGCCCGATGACCACCATCGTCTGGTCGAGACCGGAATCGAGAGCGATCAGCATGCCGGCAATCGAGCCGGTGAGTGTCGAGAGGCCCCACGCCAGGGCATAGATGGCGTTGAGATTGATCCCGCGCTGCGCCGCCAGAAGCGGATTCTGCCCGGCCGCCCGCAGTCGCATGCCCCACCGCCCGAACCGCAGGAATGCGAACAAAGCGCCGTAGACCAACACGGCCATTAGCACGATCAGCGCCGCGCAGGTCGAAATCCGGGCGCCGCCGATAAGTTCGATCGAAGGATTGGAGAACTTGAGCGCCTGCAGGGGATGCTGTTGCGACGCCGACCAGATCAGCACGACCAGGCCGCGCAACAGGATGCCGATCGCGATCGTGGTGAGAATGGCCGCCAGCACCATCTGTCCGGTCATTTTGCGCATCAGCAGGACGTAGACGAGCACGCCGACGGTCAGGCTGAGCACAACTGCCGCAGCGATCGCGCTGACGGGATGATCGGCAAACAACGAGGCGGTCGTGTACAGCAGATAGGCGCCGAGCATTGCAAGTTCGCCGTGGGCCATGTTCATCACCCGGCTCACGCGATAGATCAGCACGTAACCGCACGCGAGCAGCGCATAGATCGCCGCGAGTACGGTGATGTTGACGATGAGCTGCACGGGTTAACAGTCAGCCAGGTAGGTCGTTTCCCGGGCGCAGGGCAGCACGGGTTGGTGCGCCGCACAGCCCAGGCCGTCCCAGTCTGTGGCGGTCCCGGCTGAGCGGTGCACTGCTCCCCCTGCGTGCGCAGATTGCATCAGCGTTTCTGCACGCGCTTGGCGCTGCACCGCAGGGGGCACACAGGCATCACTTCACGTCGTAAGCAACCCAATCCTTGTTCACCGTGATCGCCGACTTCGCGGGGTCCCAACGATAAACGCGATAATACTGGCGGGTTCGGAAGTGGTTCTCCTTGCTCCATTCGATCGGGCCACCGCGCAGGCCCTGGGTGTCGATCTTTACGCTCTCCATTGCAGCGCGGATTTTTGTGGCATCGGCCGGCCAGCCCGCGGCTTTGAGCACGGCTTCGAGCACCAGTCCGCCGATCCAGCCTTCAGTGAGCTGCTCGGCCGGGTATCGCACATTTCCCTTCTTCGCTTCCTCGACGATCTGCTTGTGGATGGGCAAGTTGTCCTGGAACAATGAATTGGCGCCGATGACGTAGAATTTTCCGTCCTTGAGGCGCGCCAATTCGCTTTCGGCTTCGATGTGCGCCCAGGTGATGTAATTTCCATCCCAGCCCAGGCGGCGCAACGCTTCAAACGTCTTCACCTGGGTCACCCAAGGGGCCCAAGAGAATATCCAGTTCGGGTTGGCATCCTTGAGCTTGGTGGCGAAGGGGGTGTAGTCGGCAGTCGGCGGCGGAATCACCTCCTTGTCGACCGGCGTCATGCCCATGGCCTTCGCCTGCTCCTCGGCATAATCGATTTCTCCGCGCGAGAGCGGGATGGCCATGGCGGCGAAGCCGATGCGCACCGGTTCCTTTGCCGTCTCCTTGATGAAGGTGAGCGTCGCGCGGCTGTCGTAGCCGCCGGCGTAAGCGGTGGTGCAGAACTGCAGGAGATCGGCCGGCGGATAGACTTCTTTGGGACAAACGGCGCCCATCAGCATCAGCGCCACGTTGGCACGCTTGGTTTCCGCGATGACCGGCGCGAATGTCGAAGATAGACTAGAAAGCACCAGCAGACTGACGTTGTCCTGAGTGAGCAGGCGCTTGGCGTTGGCCGCTGCCTTCGATGGCTCGCCTTGATCGTCGAGCACGGTCAGCTGAATTTTCTTGCCGTTGATCCCGCCCGCCGCATTGAGGCGGTCGACATAGAGACGAAAACCTTCGACCGGCGGTCCGTTCGTGCCCGACGGTGGACCGGTCAAGGCGCCGGTCACGCCGATCACATAGGCATCCTGTGCGGCCGCCGGCCATGCCAGCGTCGCCGCCGCCAAGACGGATGCAACAGTTCGTGCCAACATCTGTTTTCTCCCTGGTCTAACGAGAAGTCATAGGGCCGTGCTCGCGGCGATCAGCCGCTCCTCGCGAGCATCGTACATGTCTTCGACAAGCGCCTTGAAGCGCTGGTACATGAGATCGCGCTTGACCTTGCGTGTGGGAGTGATCGGCTCGCCCTCTTCCTCGGGATCGAGCGCCTTGGGCAGAATGCGAAACGCCTTGATCTGCTCGGGGCGCGAGAGCTCGCCGTTCGCCCGCTCGATCTCGGCGCCGATCAGGCGTGCAACCTCGGTGCTGTTGGCCAGACTGGAGAATCCCGTGTACGGCACATCGTGCCTGCGCGCCCAATCCGCCACTGTATCGGCTTCGATCTCGATCAGCGCGGTGAGAAATTTGCGGCCCTGCCCGAACACGATCGCTTCGGCGACGTAGGGGCTGGTGCGCAGGATGTTCTCGATGAATGAAGGAGAGATCGTTTTGCCCCCGGAAGTGACGATGAAATCGCGCGCGCGGTCGACAAGGCGCAGCGCCCCGGCGCGCCATTCGCCGATATCGCCGGTGCGCAGCCACCCGTCCTCGCCCTTGATCGCGCCGGTGGTCTCCGGATCGTTCCAATAGGATTCGAAGAGATCGGACGAGTTCACCAGCACTTCACCATCGCTTGCGAGCTTCACCTGCCACCCGGTAGGGACGGTGCCCACGTCGCCCGGGCGGGGAAACGGGCCGCGCTGGCCGGAAATGATGCCGCCGGCCGTCTCGGTCTGTCCGTACATTTCGACGACATTGACGCCGAGCATCTGCCAGAGCGCCATGGTTTCCGGCGGTAGCGGCGCTCCAGCGCAGATCGCGAGCTCCAGCCGGTCCAAGCCGAGCTTGTTGAGAATCGGCACGAATACGCCCGCCCGGCAAACGCCATAGAGGGCCTCGCGAGCGAACGCCCTTTCGCCGTCCCAGCGGCGTTGTGCGTGCCGGCGCGCAAACCGCATGGCGAGGGACGCGTTCGCGCGTTTGAAGCCGCTGGAATTGTGAATGCCGAGCAGCACCTGGGAGGCGAATTTCTGAAGGTAACGTGGCACGGTGAATAAGACCGTCGGCGCCGTCTCGAACAAGGTCGTCGCCAAGTCCTCCGGATCCTCGCCGAAATGCGGCACCAAACGCGAGATC
>CBFGVM010000078.1:0-12950 GCA_965652015.1 uncultured Alphaproteobacteria bacterium | reverse complement strand
CGGTCGTGGATGTAGCGCGCGGATAGTTCGACCGCCGCCTTGATCGCCTCGGAGGTATATTTGAGCTTGTGATAGTCCTCGAAATAGGGCTTGAGGCCTTTAAGAATTTCGATCGTATCCGGAACCGTCGGCTCGTTGACGTCGATCTTCTGGAACCGACGCACCAGCGCGCGATCCTTTTCGAAATACTGCCGGTACTCCTTGTAGGTGGTCGAGCCGATGCAGCGCAGCGTCCCGGAGGCGAGCGCCGGCTTGAGCAGATTCGAGGCGTCCATCGCCCCGCCGGAGGTTGCGCCCGCCCCGATCACGGTGTGGATCTCGTCGATGAACATGATTGCGCCGGGATAGGCCTCGAGCTCCTTGATCACCTGCTTGAGGCGCTCCTCGAAATCGCCGCGGTAGCGCGTGCCGGCGAGGAGCGTGCCCATGTCGAGCGCGAATACGGTGGCGTTCCTGAGCACGTCGGGGACTTCGCCGTGCACGATCCGCCGTGCCAAACCCTCCGCGATTGCCGTCTTGCCGACGCCGGCGTCGCCGACGAACAGCGGGTTGTTCTTCTGCCGACGGCACAGCACCTGGATGGTGCGGTTGATCTCCGAATCGCGCCCGATCAGCGGATCGATCCTGCCCTCGCGCGCCTTCTTGTTGAGGTTGATGCAATACGCCTCGAGCGCATCACCCTTCTTTTTCGCCTCATCGCCGGTCTTGGTATCGGTATCCTCGTCGGCGCCGCGCACCGGGCGCGCCTCCGACATGCCCGGCCGCTTGGCGATGCCATGGCTGATGTAATTGACGGCATCGTAGCGCGTCATGTCCTGTTCCTGCAGGAAATAGGCGGCATGGCTTTCGCGCTCGGCGAAGATCGCGACCAGTACGTTGGCGCCGGTCACCTCCTCGCGGCCGGACGACTGCACGTGGATTACGGCGCGCTGGATCACGCGCTGGAACCCGGCGGTCGGCTTTGAATCCTCGTTCCCGTCGCTGACCAGGTTTTCAAGCTCGCTTTCGAGATAGGCGGTGAGGCTGCGTCGCAGCTTGTCGAGATCGACGTTGCAGGCGCGCATAACCGCGGCGGCATCCTGGTCGTCGATCAGGGCCAGTAGAAGATGTTCGAGCGTTGCATATTCGTGGTGACGCTCGTTGGCCAGCGCCAGAGCGCGGTGCAGGGACTGCTCGAGATTGCGCGAAAACGTGGGCATGTCAGCTCTCGTGATAACGCGTTATATAGCCCCGGCGTTCCTGCTTTTCCATCGTCGCTACTTCTTTTCCATCACGCACTGCAGGGGATGCTGGTGTTTGCGGGCAAAGTCCATAACCTGCGTCACTTTGGTCTCGGCCACCTCGTAGGTATAGATCCCGCACTCGCCGATACCGTGCTGATGCACGTGCATCATGATGCGATGGGCGCTCCCGTGGTCCTTGTTGAAAAAGCGTTCGAGCACGTGAACCACGAACTCCATCGGCGTGTAGTCGTCGTTCAACAACAGCACCCGGTACAGGCTGGGACGCTTTGTCTGCGGCTTGGTCTTGGTAATGACCGCAGTGCCGGGCGCCCCTCGCCGTTTGTGGTTGTCCTCGTCTCCTAGACGCGGGGCGTTCTGACGATTGGCGGCGCTTGCGGTCATTGCGGTCGGTCGTCGGTTCATGGGTACTTTACGGGTCAGGACGTGGCGGCTTTGCGGCGCCAATACGAAAGCGCGGTTGCTGCATCATAATAAGGACAGCGCCAGCCCGGTTCCAGATCGCGTATGGCCCCGAATCGTGGAGAATTGTGACGCATTCTAATTTGCAAATCCCGTGCCGAGCCCATGCCGCCTCAATCGACCGACTCAATTACGGACAATTCGGGGCAATTTGATCGGAAATCTGCGGATTTCTCTCGCAACATTTCAACATCACGCCGGCCGTGATCCCGCACCAGCCCGGCGAAATGCGCTTTTAAGCGGGGCAGTCCCGCTTGACGGCGTCCTCGCCACTGAGTTGTCGAGCGACCCGCGCCCCGGCAGGAAAGTCATTGCCGCAACGGGCATCGCAATCGGCGGCGCGACGCAACTTTAGGGGGCAGCCCGCGTTTTCTCATGTGCCGCGGACGCGCAGAGCCAGTGGATGCTCCAGTCGATCACCCGATCATGGAAGCGCCGACATTTGGCCTGTGCCGCGGCCGAGGAGGTCGCTCTGGCATGAGAATATTTCGGCAGCTGCGCGCGATTCGCCCACGCGGCGGCGATCGGCAGCGCGCTCCTTGCCCGGCGGCTCGACCATTCGCGGTGAGGACGTGACGGTCGCGGCAGAGAAACGCCGCCGCGGCGTCCTCGTCGGCGTGCCGCGCATATTGCGCCAGCTTGGCCCCGGGCTCATCACGGGAGCCTCCGACGACGATCCTTCCGGGATCGGAACATACGCCCAAGCCGGCGCGCAACTCGGGTTCGGCATCGGATGGACGATGTTCCTGACATTTCCGCTGATGGCGGCGATTCAGGAAATCAGTGCACGCATCGGCCGCACGACGGGGCATGGAATTGCCGGCAACCTGTGCCGCCATTACCCCGGCTGGCTGCTGTATGCAGTCCTCACACCTCTGTTCCTGGCCAATACGATCAATATCGGCGCCGACCTGTGCGCCATGGCGGATGTGGTGAAACTCCTGATCGGGGGACCGAGCGCCCTCTATGCCGTCGTATTTGGAGCAATATGCGCCTTGGCGACGATAGTTCTGAACTACGTCCACTATATTCGCGTGTTGAAGTGGATGACGCTGAGCTTGTTCGCCTACGTCGCCGCATTGTTCGCGGTCGAGATTCCCTGGGGCGAGGCGGTGCTCGGAATCCTGGTGCCAAAACTCGCGTGGAGCAGCGAATTCTTCACCACGCTGCTCGCCATCTTGGGCACGACCATTTCCCCCTATCTTTTTTTCTGGCAGGCCTCGCAGGAAGCGGAAGACCAGCACGTGGACCGTCGTGCAAAGCCGCTGGTGAAAGCACCGTGGCAAGCATTCAGGGCTTTCGGGCGCATTCGGGCAGACACGCTTACGGGAATGGCATTCTCAAATCTCATCGCGCTGGCGATCATCCTGACAACCGCTGCGACCCTCAACAAAGCTGGCATCACCAGCGTTGAATCCTCCGCGCAAGCCGCCGAGGCGCTGCGGCCGATCGCGGGTGAATTTGCGTTTGTCATATTCGCGCTGGGCATCGTTGGCACCGGGCTGCTCGCCGTTCCGGTGCTTGCCGGCTCGGCCGCTTACGCGATCGGCGAGGCGTGCAAATGGCCGATCGGGCTCTCGCGCAAGCCCGGCGATGCGGCGGCGTTCTATTCGACCTTGGCGGGGTCCACTCTGCTCGGAATGACGATAACGCTGACGCCGATCGATCCGATCAAAGCGCTGTACTGGACTGCGGTGATCAACGGCCTGGTCGCCGTTCCCGTGATGTTCGTGATGATGCTCATGACGGCGCAGTCCCGCGTCATGGGCAAGTTCACGATCAAGGGATGGCTGCGGTGGCTCGGATGGGGCGCGACGTTTGCCATGGCGGCTTGCGCGCTGGGCATGATCGCCGGCTGGATCGTCTAGCGTCGGCGGCAGCGCGGCCGGCTCAAAATAAAGCCCGGCTCGAGCGGCCGGGCTCTTTCGTCCGCGCCAAAGCGCGGCGTTACTTCACCGATGCGACCTTGCCGAAGTGGCTTTCGAATGGCTTGTAAGCCTCCTTGGCGAGGTCGGTATAGAGTTCGCCGAGCTTGGTCGCCTCCGCAACGAAACCCTCGTAGGCGGTCTTGGCGTAGTCGGTCTGAACCTCGATCGCCTTGTCGAGCGACTTCGCACCGATGAGTTTCTCGGTCGCGGCGGCAGTTTGCTCGAACACCTTCTTGGAATAGTCCGCGATCTCGACCGTGATCGCCTGCAGGCTCTTGGAAACCGCGCCGAAAGACTTCAGCGTCGCATCCATATTGTCCTTACCCAACTTCTGCACGTCGTCGATATTTCTGACCATGTCGTGTCTCTCCCGGCAGCATCGCCGATTGCGTGTGGCTCCTTATGCGTCTCCAGCCAGCCAGCCGGATTAGGCCTGATATATTGCACTGCACAAAAAAGTCAAGCTTCTTTTTGCACTGCAATATGGTAGTGGCGTCCGGCACTTAACGGTTTCGCAAGCGGCCTGACCTATTATTCCGGACGTGCCGCCAGCGCGGCAGCATCTATCCGCCGCCTGGTTCTAAATCAGAAGCGGGGCAGGCCAAAAAGGTCGGAAAAACTTCAGAAAACCGCCCTTTTTGACTCGTCCAATCGCTTCACCTCGGCACGACAGGGGTGTCAGCGCTTCGCACGGAGCGCGAAGGGGAACGAGGACGGGGGAAATACCATGCTGCGGATCCGGACCGGAGCCCGGGACGGGCTTCGTTGGGGTTTGTTCGGTTTTGTCGCTGCTGTTCTTTCGCTTTTAAACGGTCCGACCCGCGCTGCGCCTTACGCCGACATTGTCGTGGACGCCAATTCCGGCGCCGTCCTGCACGCCACCAATCCGGACGCACGGCGCCATCCGGCGTCCCTTACCAAGATCATGACGCTTTATCTGCTGTTCGAGCAGCTCGAAGCCGGCAAACTCAAGCTCGACAGTGCGCTCAAGGTATCGGCGGAGGCCAGCGGGCAAGCGCCGACCAAACTCGGCCTCAAGCCTGGAACGACTCTCACCGTCGAAGATGCGATCAAGGGCATGGTCACACGCTCGGCGAACGACGCTGCCGTCGTCGTGGCGGAGGCGATCGCGGAAAACGAGAGCGACTTCGCCAAGCTGATGACGCGCAAGGCGCATGCGCTCGGCATGAAGGGCACCGTTTACAAGAACGCCTCCGGTCTGCCCGACGACAACCAGGTGACGACCGCGCGCGATCAATCCATTCTCGGGCGCGCCGTCCAGGAACGCTTCCCGCGCTATTACAAATATTTCTCGATCCGCTCGTTCACCTTCCGCGGCCAGGCGATCACCAACCACAACCGTCTGCTCGGCAAGGTCGATGGCGTTGACGGCATCAAGACCGGATATATCAACGCCTCCGGATTCAACCTGGTAACCTCCCTACATCGCGGCAATCGTTATCTTGTGGCCGTCGTTATGGGCGGCAACAGCGGCGCGAGCCGGGATGCGCGCATGCGCGAGCTGATCAACGAGAAGATCGTGCAAGCGTCGACCAAGCGCACAGCGCCGATGGTTGCCGAGGCGACGCCTTCCGAGCCAATCATCGCCGCCAAGGCCGAGCCCAAACCCGAGCCGATGGTCGTGGCCAAGGCGGAGTCCAAGCCCGAATCAATGGCGGTGGCTAAAGCCGAACCGAAGCCCGAGCCGAAGGTTGCCGAGAAGATCGAAGCAAAAGCGGAGCCGAAGGCCGAAGCGAAGACCGAACACCGCTATGCCGTTGCGAGCGCAATCAGCATACCCGCGCGGCTCAATCCGGCAGCTGCACCAGCCGAACGATCGGAGCCGCCCGCAGCAGCAACACCGACGCAAGCGCGGTTGGTGGTCGGCTCGACCGAGCCGATCCAGCCCGTGCTCGTCAAGACGCTGACGGTGCGAACCGCAACGAAGGCCCCTTCGCTCGTCCCGTTGCAAGTCACCCCGAGCGCCGCCGAGTCTCAGCCTATCCAAGCGCCGGCACCCGTTGCTGTGGCGTCGGCAAAGGCCGAAGCCGCTGCCGCGCCGCCGCCAACACCGGCGGCTGTGGCAAAGCTGGAAAGCCCGACGCCAGTGCCGCCACCGGTCGCCGCCAAGCCCGAACCAACGGCGCCGGCAGCCCTAGCGAAGTCGGAGCCCGCCTCCCCTGCCCCAACCGCAGCACCGACTGCCGAAGCAGCACCGTCGAGCGCGGCAGCCGCAGCGAAACCGGAGGCGCCCAAGCCGGCAACCGCGGTGAAGCCCGATCCCGCACCCGCGGCGGCGCAAAAGGCGCCCGCCATTGCCGCCAACGCCGATCCGGCACCAGCTGCACCGCCGCCCGTGGCCAGGGCACTACCCTCACCCGTGGTTGCCATTCCGGCACCCAGGCCTGCGGCCGCGCCCGCAAACCCGCCGGCGCCGGCAGCGAAAACCGCTGTGGCGGCGGCAAAGCCGCAGCACCGGCCCGGCTGGATGATTCAGGTCGGCGCCTATCCCGCCGAGCAGGCTGCCAAGGAACGCCTCTCGGCGGTTCAAAACAAGGCATCGAAAATGCTGACGGGTGCCGAAGCCTTCACCGAAACGGTCGATAAGGGAGGCACCACCCTTTATCGCGCCCGTTTTGCCGGGCTCGATAAGGATACGGCGGAAGCCGCTTGCAAATATCTCAAGAAGAACGACGTCGAGTGCGTGCCCATCAAGAACTGACGTCGAAAACGGGGATACCGCGTCGCACAGGAGCCGCCAAATGTCGCGGGTAAAGGAGTTCAGCGATGGCGGCGCAAAAGCACCTCCTTGGCTTCGTTCACGCGGGCCGCGAGATACGTCGAGCCCCCTTGGTCGGGATGCAGTTTCTTCATGAGCGTACGGTGGGCGCGTCCGATATCCTCCGCGCTCGCCCCCGGCTGCAAGCCAAGGATCTGATAGGCCTCCTCCTCCGTCATTTTGCCGCCGCTCCACGCCCGGCGCTCCGTCCGCGTTGCCGCGTCGCCCTGCACGTGTTCACGCCAGCCGGGATCCCGGCGGTCGAGATACGCCATCAGTAGCGCGCGGCTTTCCTCGTCGATGTCGGCGAGGAAGCCGGTGAGCGTTGCAATGTCCAGTGCATCCAGCATCGCGCCTTCATGCCGTCCGGCGAGGATTCGCCCGCGCATCGCGCCGGTGTCGTGATCGAGCTCCATTTCGACGAAGGCCGAGCGCACGCGCGATACCTGCCCGGCGCTCTTCTCCGTGCGCGCGGTAAAGCCGGGGACGCTCCACGGCAACCAGCCGAGCAGGCCAAGACCGGTGAGGCCGAGCGGGATGGCGATATCGAGCCGCCCGCGCACGCCAAGCACGCCGGCAGCCGCGAGCGCGCCCAGCCCGCCTCCGGTTTTCAGGACCACGGCAACGGTTTGCGGATTGACTTTGGTAAAGGCATTGAGCGCCCACAGCGCGAGCGCCAGCACCACGAGGCCGAAGATGATCGTCGCCATTACGATCTCATCTGCTCGAGCAGCTTGATGGCGCCGCCTTGGCGCCGCGCCGAGAGGTCGGCGAGCGCACGCATGCCGCCCGCGGCATAGGCAGCTGCCGCTCGCAATAGTTCCGCGAGTTGATGGGCCGCGCCGGGATCGAAGCGGCAATAGGCTCCGCGCGTCAGGCGGGCGATTTCGCGAAATGCCTGTTCGGTGATCGGATCGAAGCCTTCCTGGAACATTAAAGCGGGCACCCCGAGCAGCCCGAGCGCGCCAGCCGCATGGCAAAGATCGTCGAGCTTCTCTTCCATGGCATCGCCGACGAAGACCAGGGCCTGCACCTTGGCGGCTTGGGTCTCGCGTTTGGCATGGGCGATGACCTTGCCGATCTGCGTGTGACCGCCGCGGCATTCGATTCGCTCCATGAGCGTACCGAGCCGCTCGGCCTGCGACACCCAATGCGAGGCGCGGCATTCGCCGAGCCCGCGGTAGTAAACCAGTTGCACGTCAAGCCCGCCGACGGCGGCCGCCTCGCGAAACATGTCGGCCTGCAGCCGACAAGCCGTGTCCCACAGCGGCTGGCGACTCATCGTCGCATCGAGTGCAAAGATAAGGCGGCCGCGTCGGCCGGCTTCGACAGTCGGCGCAAGCTCCTTCACCCGGGCCAGAAAAGCCTCGATTTCCGCGCGCGTAGCCGCTGCCGCCGGCGCGCGGCCGCGATCCGGTCCCCGGTCGTGACGATCATTGGCCATGCCAGTAGGCGCTTTTATAAGCGGCAAAGCCGCCGCTCATTAAGGTGGCCATATCCCGGCCGCGGTGCAATGCCCCGTCGCCCTCGAGGCGCGCTCCGGGTGAGACGTGGCCTCCCACCCGCGGCTTTGGTAACTTGCCCGCCCCGGTCGCAATCAAACTAACCCTGCCCCATGACGATTCGAGTCGTGCGCACGGTGTCGGCACTGCGCCGCGCCGTCAACCGCTGGCGGGCGGCGGGCGAGCGCGTCGCGTTGGTGCCGACCATGGGCGCGCTCCATCGCGGTCATTTCGCCCTTGTGCGCGCGGCACGGCGGCGCGCACCGCGGGTGATCGTCTCCGTCTTCGTCAACCCCGCGCAGTTTGCACCGAGCGAGGATTTTGCCAGCTACCCGCGCAGCTTCGACGCCGATCTCGCTGCGCTCGCCGATATGGCGGTCGACTTCGTTTGGGCGCCGGCTGTGGGGGAGATGTATCCCCCCGGCTTTGCCACGCGCATCGTGCCGGAGGGCGCCGCAACCGCCGGTCTCGAGGACAAGTTTCGCCCGCATTTCTTTTCCGGCGTGGCCACAGTGGTTGCAAAGCTGCTGAGCCAATGCGCGCCCGACTTTGCCGTATTCGGCGAGAAGGATTACCAGCAGCTCAAAGTAGTGACGCGGTTGGCAAAAGATCTCGATCTACCGGTGAAAATCGTCGCGGTTGCGACGGTGCGCGAGCAGGACGGCCTCGCTTTGTCGTCGCGCAACGGCTATCTCTCGGCGACCCAACGCGCGGCCGCGCCCACGCTATACCGGGTGCTCAAGGATTGCGCCGACAGGATCGCGCGCGGAGAGCTCCCGGCGCGCGTCCTCGACGAAGGGGGCGCCGCCATCGAGCGCGCGGGCTTCGTGCTCGACTATCTCGACGCCCGCCACGCCGACACGCTCGAGCCGATCGGCTCGGTCAAGGACGGTCCGATCCGGCTCCTGGTCGCCGCGCGCATCGGCACGACGCGGCTGATCGACAACATCGCGGTTTGATCAAACCCGGTAGTGCAGCACGCGGGCTGCGAGTTCGCGCGCCCCCGCGCCTGTCGTTGAATGTTCGCATCTATTCCTGGACGAGCCGATTCACGCGCGGGCGCACCAATTCCGGGGTGGCGCAAAAGCGGCGCGCAGCCCTGCCGGCATGCCGGCAGGCGCGCGGGTTGACAGCGGCCCCAGATGTATTCTGAATACACATTCTGCAGAGGCTGCGCCGCAGCAAACAGGGTCGTCGGATAGCAACGCCGCTCTCGGTGCGGGCGCCTGGAAGGTTGCGCTTATGGAGCTGATTTCCAACCTGGCGCTGGGCTTTTCCGTTTCGCTGCATCCGATCAATCTGTTTTTTGGCTTCGCCGGTGTGACGCTCGGCGTCATCATCGGCATCTTGCCCGGCCTCGGTTCGGCCGCGACGATCGCGCTGCTCCTGCCGATAACCTATTTCCTCGACACCACCACCGCCGTGATCATGCTCGCGGGCATCTGGTACGGATCCATGTACGGCGGCTCGATCACCTCGATCCTCCTGCGCGTTCCGGGTGAATCAGCGTCCGTCATGGTCGCCATCGACGGCCATGAATTGACCAGACAGGGTCGCGCCGGCGCCGCGCTTGGCATGTCGATCTTCAGCGCCTTCATCGCGGGGATGTTCGGCCTCCTGGGGCTCGGCCTGGTCGCGCCGACGCTCGCCGAATTCGCCCTTGATTTCGGACCGCCGGAATATTTTGCGCTGACGGTGTTGGGCCTGACATTGGTCAGCTACCTCGCAACCGATTCCATGTGGAAAGCCGTGGCCGTCACGCTCTTCGGGCTTCTTCTCGGCACGGTGGGGCTTGATCCAGTTCGCAGCTCGGCGCGCTTCACGTTTGGCACGTTGAATCTCCAGTCCGGCATCGATCTTGTGCCGATGGTCATGGGGTTGTTCGGCATCTCCGAAGTATTTCACCTGATCGAGTCACGGGTCACCGGCGCGCCGCCGAAACCGGTGCATGTACCTCGCGGTTTGATGGCCGTTTTGCCGACGCGCCAGGACTGGCGTGATGCGCGGCGCGCAATCGGCCAGGGCACGCTGGTGGGATTTTTTGTCGGCCTGCTGCCCGGCGGCGGGGCGACGATTTCGTCCTATGTCGCCTATGCCGTAGCCAAGCGCTGGGCCAAGCACCCGCAGAAATTCGGCAACGGCGCCATCGCCGGAGTGGCGGCACCGGAGTCGGCGGCCAATGCGGCGACATGCAGCGGGTTCATCCCGCTGCTCACGCTAGGCCTGCCGGATAACGTGGTCATGGCGCTGATCCTCGGCGCCTTCATGCTGCACGGAGTCACTCCCGGACCCACGTTGATGTTGCAGCAGCCCCAAATCTTCTGGGGCATCGTAACCAGCATGTTCATCGGCAATTGCATTCTGATTTTCACCATGCTGCCGATGATCGGGCTGCTGGCGAAGATCACGCTTATTCCCAACAACATTCTCGTGTCGATCATCGTGCTGGCCTGCGTCGCTGGCGCCTACGGCGTGAACAACAATCCGATGGACATCGTCACGATGACGGCGTTCGGCGTGCTCGGCTATCTGATGACGAAATACGGCTACCCGCACGCTCCATTGGTGCTTGCGTTCGTTCTCGGCCCGATCATGGAGACGGCGCTGCGACAGTCGTTGATCATGTCGGGGGGCGATTTCCTGGTTTTCTGGAAAAGTCCTGTCTCGGGGGTTCTCATGACCGTTCTCACGTTCGTCGTCGGCGCGCGTCTGGTTCGCGCGGCGGCTACCCTCTATCGCCAACGCGCGTCCAAAGGCGCCGATCAGCCGGCCAAGAACGCGCCGGCCATCATTGGCGGGCTCGTCCTGCTGGCTCTGCTGTTGCCGTCCGGGAGCGCCCAGGCGCAAGGATACCCGACCAGATCGATCACCATGATCGCGCCCTATCCACCCGGCGGGCGCACTGATCTTTGCGGGCGCACGCTCGCGCAATTCTTGAAGGCGGAACTGGGCCAGCCGGTCGTCGTCATCAACAAGCCCGGCGCAAGCGGCGTGCTCGGCGCCAAGGAGGTGGCAAGCGCCGCCCCCGACGGCTACACGCTCGGCATCTTCTCGACCGGCTTTCTGACCGCACAGTACACCGTGCCGACGCCGACCGACGTCAAGGACTATGAACTGATCGCTCTGATCAATATGGACCCGGCGGTGATCGCCGTGCCCGAAGCCCGCGGCTGGCAGACGTTGGCGGACTACGTGAAATACGCCAAGGAAAATCCGCGCAAGCTGCGGGTCGGCATCGACGCCGGCAGCTCGGCCCAGATTTTTGCCGCGGCTTTTGCCGAAAAGGCCGGGATCGAGGTGACCGACGTGCCCTTCCGCGGCGGCGGTGAGCGGACGGTCGCGCTTGCCGGCGGCCACATCGATGGCGATTTCGATATCCTCGCGCCGCTCAAGACCATGCGCGAGGCGAAGAAGGTGCGTGTTCTCGGCGTCGCCGCCGATCGCCGCGTTCCCGAATATTCCGACATACCGACCATGAAGGAGGGCGGAGTCGACCTCTCGATTTCGTCCTGGCACGGCGTATTCGCGCCCAAAGGCACGCCTCCCGCCGTGGTCGCACGGATCGACGCGGCCATCGGCAAGGTTGCCGCCAATCCCGAGTTTCAGGGCCGGATGCGCGATCTACTGCTCGGCGTGCGCTATCTCGATACCGCGCAATTCAAGGCGTTTTTTGCGGAAAACGACAAGGTCTACTATGACCTGATCAAAAAGCTCGGTTTGCTCGTGCACCCGTCGAAATAGCCGGGGAGGAGAACTGCCGATGACCATCCATCGCCCCACCTATGCCAATGCCAAGACCACCCTGGAAACCGAAATCACGGCACTGCGGCGCCGCGTGGCCAGGGCGCACCGCATCCTCACGGCTGGCGGCATCTGGCCGCTGACCAAGGGGCATGTCAGCGCGCGAATTCCCGGCACCGATCACGTGCTGATCCTCGGTCATATCCACTCGGAGGGGCGTTCGCTCATCGATACCGATGTCGACGACATCGTCACGGTGGATCTCGACGGCAACTGGCTGGAAGGCCGTATCGAGCCGGTGGACGAACGCTATCTGCATCTCGAGATCATGAAGGCCCGGCCGGATGTGACCTCGGTGGTGCATGCCCATCCGACCTATGCCACGGCGCTCGGGATCGCCGGCGTCAACATCGTACCCGTCGGCAACCGCGGTGCGATCTTCGCGCCGCAGGTGCCGATCCTGGATTTCGACCGGCAGATCGACACGCCTGAGCGCGGCCGCATGTGTCGCGACGCCATTGGTGACAGCGTCGCGCTCGTGCTCAAGAACCACGGCGTAGCGGTCTGCGGCGATTCGATCGAGAACGCCACCATCGCGGCATTCGCGCTGGAAGAGACCGCCCAGCTGCAATGGCTCGCGGCCCAGGTCGGCCCGGTGCAGAAAATCTCCACGGGCGAGGTCCGCAGCGTACTCACCGGCGCGCGCAAGGAAGAGTTCTACAGCCACGTCTGGGGCCATTACGCGCGCCTCGATCCGTGGTTTTCGGCGCCCGAGCAGGAACGTTCGAACCCCGCGCAGATCAAGCCGCCAGCGTAGCGCTAGAGCAGGATCGTTTCACAATCGCGTTTCCGCGGCACGCGTGTTTCGACTCAGACGATCTTCGGCTAGTACGGCAGCGGCCCGCGCGGCAGCGGCACGCCGAGCTGCACGAAGGCGATGTAGGACATGATCACGCCGGGGACCGTTATCAGCAGCGATTGCTTCCAGCTCATACCGCCAAGCCCGCGCATGACGAGGAGCATGAGCGCGATCGTCGCGATGACGAATCCCACCTTCTGCAGAACCGCCGCGTAGGCGATGAATGCGGCGGCGGCGATCGCGACCTGCCACGAGCGCGATGTGAACTGCACCGAATGGGTCTTGGTCAGGAACGAGTTGAACAGGATTCCAAGACCGAAGAACAACAGCAGCACCGCCAGCGTCTTCGGGAAGAAGCCGGCATCCGGCGCCCGCACCGTCCCGTAAGGCAGCGGCGCCGATTCGATCAGGGCGACGACCGCCAGTAGCGACAACACG
>CBFGVM010000077.1:0-12962 GCA_965652015.1 uncultured Alphaproteobacteria bacterium | reverse complement strand
AGTTGGAGATCGCGCTGCGCAGCGCGCTCGCGGCCACCAAAGATGGAAGGACCGCCATCCTCAACGTGCTGCTGAGCCGGTAGCGCCGCCTGATTTCGCGGATCGATCCACCCGCGTCATTGCCGTGCCTGACATCCATCCTGGTCGATTGACGCTTCTTCGATGGATGCGCGGGTCAAGCCCGCGCATGACGAATCGAGGACAACGGCCGTTCGTTATCAATCGCTGGAATAGCCGATCGCGCGGATCATCTTGCCCCACGTGTCGACTTCGCTCCTGAAGTAGTTGCTAGCCTCGCCCACCGGCTTGATTATCACGTCGAAGCCGATGGTCTTGAGCCTTTGCTGCGCCTCGGGCTCGCGCATGATCGCGTTGATCTCCGCGTTGAGCTTGGCGACGACCGCATCGGGGGTCTTCGCCGGGGCGAAGAAACCGACCCAGGAGCCCGAATAGACGTTGGGAAATCCCATCTCGCCATAGGTCGGCACGTCCGGCACGGCAGAGTTGCGCGTCGCACTGGCCAGGCCGAGGCCGCGCAGAAGTCCTTGCGTGATGGGAGGCACCACGGTCGGCAGAGTCAGCACGACTGCATCGACATGATTGCCGACCGCGGCGGCGACCGCCGGAGCGCCACCGGTGAACGGCACATGCACGGCCTGCACCTTGGCGACCTCGCGGAAGAAATATTCCGCGCCGATATGCGGGCCGGTACCGACGCCGGCGCTGCCATAGGTGACGCTTTTCCCGCTCTTGACGAAGTCTCTGAGGTCCTTCGCCGGATTACTGGCATGAACGGCGAGAATGTCCGGGCTGAACGCCACGATGGCGATGGCGCGCAAATCGTTGGCCGAAAACCCCTTGTTCCTGGTGGCCGTCTCGTTGACCGCGAGCGAGGTCGTCGTGGCAAGAATGGTATGGCCGTCGGCCACCGCGCCACTGACGGATTTGGCCGCGAGATTGCCGCCGGCGCCGCCGCGATTTTCCACCACCACCGTCTGCCCGAGGCGCTCGCTGAGCTTTTGTCCAACCAAGCGGGTGACGACGTCGGCAATGCCGCCGGCCGCGAAGGCGACTTGGAACGTGATGGTCTGCGTCGGATAGCTCTGCGCCGAAGCCGGCCGTGCGACGGCACTGACGGTCGCCGCGAGCAAGAGGCAAAGCGCGGCGTGGAAAGTGGGCATACCGTGTCCTTTCATTCTCGGGCTCAAAGCGCCTGCATGATTGCACGGATCCGTGGCCAGGCCTCAGCGCCACGACGCCGCATAAGGTTGAGGTAATCGGCATTCTCCCATTTGACGATGGCTTCGTAGAAGCTCGGCCGCGCCTTGCAGCGGCGATACCAGTCCGCGAGACGAGATCGCCGTCCGACCACGCCGAGAATATCGAGGTGCTCGAGACGCGCCAGGTAAGGGGTGAAGGCGACGTCAGCCAAGGTGTAGTCGTCGCAGGCGAGCCATTGGTGCGCAGCAAGCGCTTCTTCCATCTCATCGAGGAGGAGTACCAAGCGGTTGACGGCGACGATGAAATGCTGGGATTCGGTACCTTTCTCGATCACGTCCCGCCGGCGCTCGCGTTTGAACGGATTGGGTATCTCTTCGAGCATCTTTTGCCCGAGCTCGCCGCGCTCGATGTACTGGTGGCGAAACGCAATGCCGAAGCTCATGACGGCGACAGAGGCATCGTGGACATCCTCGTCGAGTTGTTTCGTCCACAACCGCATGCGGGCCCGATCGTAGGAATTTTTCGGTGCAAGCGATGGATCGGGACAAATCTCTTCGAGATATTCGAGAATGACGTTCGATTCAGGAATGACCTTGTCGCCGTCGAGGAGCGTGGGCACTACTGCGCGGCGGTTGAGCTTGCGGTACCAGGATTGCTGATGCTCCCCCGCGCGCAGGACGAGATGGCGGCTCTCCCATTCGAGTCCTTTCTCCGCGAGACAGACCCTCACCTTCTGCGCGCAGAGCGACATGTCATTGTGATAGAGCACCAACATTGTTCCCCTTCCCTATCGATTGAGGTCTGGCATCGGCGTCCACACGACGTCGTCAATGCGACCGGCACCGGTTGCGAGCATGACCAGCCGGTCGAACCCAAGCGCTACTCCGCAGGCTTGCGGCATCGCCGCGAGCGCCTCCAGAAAGTCCTCATCGATCGGATAGCGCTCGCCATAGATACGCTGCTTCTCCGCCATTTGCGCTTCGAGCCGTTTGCGCTGCTCGGCGGCGTCGGTGAGCTCGGCAAAGCCGTTTGCAAGCTCGACCCCACAGGCATAGAGCTCGAAGCGCTCGGCCAGCCGCGGATCGGACGCTTTCGGCCGGGCGAGCGGGGACTGGATGGCCGGATAGTCGTAAAGGATCGTCGCCCGACCCTGCCCGAGGCGCGGTTCGACCTTTTCGACGAGCACGCGGCTGAAAACGTCGCCCCAAGTGTCGTCGGCGGCGGTGCGGATGCCGGCGGCAGTCGCCGCGGCGGCCAGAACGGTGGCAGGCTGCGGTGGCAGCGTGGCCATGAGGTCGATATCCGCATAGCGCGCGAATGCCTCGGTCATCGAAACGCGCTCGGGAGCGGCGAACGGATCGATCGCGCGGTCGCGGAAGGAGAACCGCTTCGTGCCCGCTGCCTCGGCGGCGAGCGCGAGAACCGCGGCGCAATCCTCCATCAGGATTTCGTAAGGTTCCTCGACGCGGTACCACTCGAGCATCGTGAATTCGGGATGGTGCAGCGCGCCGCGCTCGCGATTGCGGAAAGCCCGGGCGAACTCGACGATGCGACGTTCGCCTGCGGCCAGAAGCTTCTTACAGGCGAATTCCGGCGAGGTGCGCAGATGAAGCTGCGCGCGCGTGCCGGTGGGTGCCACCAAGTCCGTTGCGAAGGCATGAAGATGGGTCTCGTTCCCCGGCGAAGGCACCAACACCGCGGTTTCGACCTCGACGAAATTTCGCGCCGCGAAAAACTGCCGCAACGCGGCCGCAATGCGCATCCGCGCCACCAGCACAGGTCGCCGGGTTGCGTGTAAAGTCCAGAATGGCGGGGGCATCAGCGCTCCTTCACCGCAATATCTGCCGTCAAACCCCCCATGAAAATCGCTGGCGAAGAGCCGCAAGATCAGTATGGTGGCCCGACATTTTGGCAAAGGACAATCGAGGAACCCGTGAGAGTCATCGCCAGCTCGCTCCGGAAGGGCAATATCGTCGAAGTCGACGGCAAGCTCTACGTCGTCCTCAACGCCGAAAGCTTCCATCCCGGCAAGGGAACCCCGACGACCCAAGTGGACATGCGTCGCATCAGCGACGGTGTGAAGGTGGCGCAGCGCTTCAAGACGACCGAACAGGTTGAAAGGGCCTACGTCGAAAATCGCGAATATCAATATCTATACCAGGATGGCGACGGCTTTCACTTCATGAACACGGAGACATACGACCAGGTGACGCTGCCTGCGGACACCATTGGCGACCAGGCCGCTTACCTGCAACCCGAAATGAAGGTCATGCTCTCCGTCCACGAGGGGGTGCCAGTCTCGATCGAGCTTCCCCAGAAGGCGGTTCTGGAAGTGGTAGAGACGGAGCCATCCGTCAAAGGCCAGACCGCCGCCTCGTCCTACAAGCCGGCGGTGTTGTCGAATGGCGTGCGCACCATGGTTCCGCCCTTTGTCGGCCCCGGCACCAAAATCGTGGTCATGACCGCGGACGGCTCCTACGTCGAACGCGCCAAGGAGTAGTCCGAGCGGAATACGGATCTTTTATTGGAGCCGAAGCCAGAGGCACGTCTCATTTTCCGAACCGAAGCCAACACCGCAACCAATTTGCAACACTAGAAATCGTTTTTGTTAACCTACTTGGCAGAATCTCCCGTCGCAGCAATACTTGATTCGCGCACGGACGTCGCGACGACAGCTCCGGCGAGGTATGGAGCGTCATGTTGCGATTCGCACTTGCGAGCCTCGCGCTCGCGGTCGGCGTTGCGGCCGCGGCTGCGCAGGACATGAAGAGCCCACGGATCGCCCCCACCCGCGTGGATTGGGATGCGGTCGCCGTCGAACTCGGCGCGCTCGATCCCGCGAAACCGGCCGTCGTCGTGCCGGACGTGATGGCCAAGCTCAACCGCGCGACTGGCGAGCGCTTTGCGAATATTGCCGCGAGTCCGGTGCCGGTACTGCTGCCCTTCGATACGGCGGCCTTCCTGCGCGAGCGGACGGCCGTAACCGATACGGCCGGTGCGAGCGCCAATGGACCGACCGACAATCATCTCTTCGGCTTCAACTCGGTGCCTTTCTTTTATCCCGGACCGGCCGGCTACGACGCCGTTGTCGTCGCGCGCGCGCAGGAAATGCGCGAACTGGGGATCGGTTTCTCCGATGCGATCTACATCCACATCGGGGGGTCAGCCCTCCTGTATGAAGTGGATGAGCCGACGGGCATGATCGGATGGCCGGTCCATGACCTCGATGAGATTCCCGGCATCCGTCGCATCTTTCTGGAAAACTACGTACGCTACACGTTCGTGCGCTACGGCGTGCCCTACGTGGTCGCCATCGAATGCTCCGATGGCGCACTACGGTTCCGCAAAATATCGTGCCGCGACGCCAATAAGGTCGCGGTCCGCTTCCTCAAGGCGCTCCGCGTCGCGGGCGGCGCCCCGCAGGCACAACCGGAGGCGATCACAGCGGATACGATCGAGCGGCCCGCCTCGCCGTCGACCGTTTTCACCTATCACAGCCCCGGCGACATACTTCCCGGCACCGGCTTCAGACGCAGAGGCGGGGTCGCCGATTACACCGTCTATTCCAAGATCCGCTTTCCGCTCGCCGATGCGCCCGCCTTCGCCAATTCCCAGTCGTTCATGAATTGGGGGAATTGCGAGGCGACCGGACGCTTCGGCGCCGGACTTGTGGATGGGGTGAGGGCCTATCGTTGCCGTGTCAACGGGCAGAGGCTGATTGCGGACGAATCGGCCGCCGATAACTATTCCTATCCCTGGCGGGATAATTTCTGCGAGCATCGCTCCTTCTATGTCGGCCAGTGCCCGGCCGGTCGCGGCCACCAAGGGCAAGACATCCGTCCAGCATCCTGCAAGCAGCGCATTCAAGGAGCGAACCGCTGCGAGCCTTACCAGCACGACGTCGTCGCGGTCCGCGACGGGGCGGTGCTGCGCGCGCCCAGCCAGGAGGCGCTCTATATCGTGACCAACGCGCCCAACGAGCGCGTCCGCTTCCGGTACCTGCACATGCTGCCCAAGCAATTCAACGCGGACGGCATGTTGAGCGGCCGCCTCGTGCACGAGGGCGAGGTGATCGGCAGGGTCGGCAACTTCTTTCGGCGCGAGCGCGCCACGACCTATCATCTGCATTTCGACATGCAGGTGCCGACGAAGTACGGATGGGTGTTCGTCAATCCCTATATGACGCTGGTCGCTGGCTATGAGCGGCTGATCCGGGGCCGCGGCCAGGAGCTCAGGGACGGGGAGAACCGGGAAGACGTGCCGGTGGCGTCAATCAAGCGGCCGCTCGCCACCGTCCCCGTGACGCCGGAAGTCGCAGCCGCAAAGCCGACAGAAACCGCTGTAGAATCGCCTCCCGAGGCAATGCATTCCGGGATAAGGCACGATGAGCGAGTGGAATCTTCCCCTATCAAGGCGGGTTTGCCTGTCCATGTTAGCGGGCGCCATGGCGGCGTGGAGCGCCCCGGCACGCGCGCAGGCAAGCCAAACCTCGTTCGATCAGTGGGTCGCGGCCTTCCGCGCACGGGCGCGCGCGCGGGGCATAGCCGACGCCACATACACGCGGGTTATGACTACTATCAAACCGGATACAGCAGTTTTTGAGCTTAACCGGTACCAGCCCGAATTCAACGAACAGCTCTGGCAGTACCTCAATCGCCGCGTCTCCGACTGGCGTATCACCACCGGCAAGGAGAAGGCGAAGGAATACGCGCCGCTTTTTGCCCGGATCGAGAAGGACTACGGCGTCGACCGCGGCATCATGCTCGGGCTGTGGGGGATCGAGTCGGCCTTCGGCGATCCGGATGTGCAGAAGAACCATATGCGCCCGGTCATTCCGGCGCTGGCCGCGCTCGCATGGGGCGAACCGCGCCGCCGCGCCTACTGGGAACAGGAGCTGCTCAATGCGCTGGTCATCATTGACCGCGGCTGGAGCACGCCGGAGGAGATGCGCGGCTCCTGGGCCGGGGCCATGGGTCATACCCAGTGGATGCCGGAGGTGTGGCTCAATGTAGGGCTCGATTACGACGGCGATGGCCGCGTGACCCCCTTCGGCAAACCCGACGACGCGCTCGCCGGCACCGCGCAATACCTCGTCAAGCGCGGGAAATATCGCGCCGGGGAGCACTGGGGTTACGAGGTGCGCGGCGTGGGCCGGGCGAGCGAAGGAGCGTCCCGCACCTACGAAGCATGGCAGCGGGCGGGCGTAACCCGCGCCGACGACAAGGCCTTTCCACACCCCAGCGCATCCGCAAAACTTTGGGTGCCGACGCCCGGAGGGCCTGCATTTCTGCTCGGGCAGAATTTCTACGCGGTGCGCTCCTACAATCCATCGATGAACTACACGTTATCGATCGTGCATCTCGGCGATCGCATCATGGGCGGCGCGCCGTTCGTGCAGCCCTTCCCCGGCGGCGAGCGCACGCCGACGCTGGCCGAACTACAGGAGATCCAGCAGCGTCTGACCGCGCTCGGGTTCGACACAGGCGGCTCCGACGGACGCGTCGGCAATGCCACCATGATCGCGGTGCGCAATTTCCAGCGCAAAGTCGGCATGCAGCCGGCCGACGGCTATGCCGGAGTGAAGCTTCTGGCGCGGTTGCGCCAGGGCCTCTGATTGGGTTCTATGGGCCGCCCTTTTTCCGCGAGCCCAAGGATCATCCCGTGACGACTGCAAAAGCCAAGGTGGCGCCCGCCGCCGAAAAGCCTGCGGCCCATCCCTCGCTCCGCGCGCTCGAGCGCCCCGCCAATCTGACCGGCACGAACGCGCCTGCCTTCGGCAGCGACGTCGTTGCCGACACGCTGCGCGCGCTCGAAATTCCCTATATCGCGCTCAATCCCGGCGCCAGCTATCGCGGGCTGCATGACTCGATCGTGAACTTCCTCGGCAACGAGACGCCGCAGATGCTGCTCTGCCTGCACGAGGAAAGCGCGGTCGCCATCGCCCAGGGTTATGCCAAGGTGACCGGCAAGCCGATGGCCGCAGCCGTGCACTCCAATGTCGGGCTCTTTCACGCCACCATGGCGATCTTCAACGCCTGGTGCGACCGCCAGCCGGTCATCGTGCTCGGCGCGACAGGCCCGGTGGATGCGGTCAAGCGCCGGCCGTGGATCGATTGGATTCATACCGCGCGCGACCAGGGCGCGCTCGTTCGCAACTATACGAAGTGGGACGACCAGCCCGCCTCACCAGGGGCCGCGCGCGAGGCGCTCCTGCGCGCCGCCTGGATGGCCAGCACCGCGCCCTGCGGGCCGGTCTACATCAACCTCGACGCCGAGATGCAGGAAGCAAAGCTCGCCGAGCCGCTCGCGCCCGTCGACGTGTCACGCTTCATGCCGCTTGCCGATCCTGCCGCTTCCGCCGACCTCATCGAGAGCGCGGCAGCAATGCTCAAAGGAGCGAAGCACCCCGTCATCCTCATGGGGCGGGTATCACGCAGCGTCGACGGCTGGAACGAGCGCGTGGCGCTGGCAGAGATGCTCAACGCCAAGGTCATCAGCGACCTCAAGATCGGCTGCGGCTTCCCGACCGATCACCCGCTCCATGCCGGCGCGCCGGCCTCCAACGCCATGGTGCCGGAGGCCATTGCGGCAATCAAAGCGGCGGACGTGATCCTCGCGCTCGACTGGGTCGATCTCGGCGGCGCCTTGCGCAACGCGCTGGGCCACGAAGCGCCGAAAGCGAAGATCATCAGCATCAGCGCCGACTTCCACGTCCACAACGGCTGGAGCATGGATTACGAGATGCTGCCGCCGGTCGATCTGCTGCTGCCCACCACGCCCGACGCAGCGGTGCCGCAGTTGCTCGTTGCGCTGGGCGGTGGCAAGCCGCGCAAGCCCGCCGCGGTGAAGCCAAGGGCGGAAAAATACGAACCGGCGAGCGGCCCCGTACGAGTCGATGACCTTGCGCGGTCGCTCAAGGCGGCGGTCGGCGAGCGGGACGTGACGCTCACCCACCTGCCGATCTCCTGGAACGGCGCTACCTGGCCGTTCCGGGATCCGCTCGACTACGTCGGCTCGGAAGGGGGCGGCGGCGTCGGCGGCGGCCCGGGCGTTTCGGTCGGCGCGGCGCTCGCGCTCAAGGGCTCGGGACGGCTACCCATCGCAATCTGCGGCGACGGCGACTTCTGCATGGGCGTGACCGCGCTGTGGACCGCCGTGCATTATCGCATTCCACTGCTCGTGGTCGTCTGCAACAATCGTTCGTTTTTCAATGACGAACTGCACCAGGAGCGCGTGGCGCGCATCCGCAACCGGCCGCCGGAGAACCGCTGGATCGGCCAGCGCATCTCCGATCCCGACATCGATTGCGCCGGGCTGGGGGCCGCGCAAGGTGCGGTGGGATTTCCTCCGGTCATGAAGGCGGGCGATCTGGTGCCGACCTTCGAGAAGGCGATCGCGGCCGTGGAGGCGGGCCAGGTAGCGGTGGTCGACGTCCGGGTCGAGCCCGGCTATTCGGCGGTCGCGACTGCGGCCATGCTGCGCGGAACCGAGAAGCCGTGAGGCCGCCGGTAAGGGTAGCGACCAGAAATAACGCCGTCAGCGAGCTTCGCGCCTAAATCGCAAAGCTCTCGTGGGTCGAGGGGTGAAAAAGCTCCTCGGGCGACACCAGTCGCGATGACAGCCCCTGCGCGTGGTGGTGACGCAGGAACGTCTCCAGCACCTTGCGATTGGGGTGAAGCCCATAGGACCAGAAGTCGTGGCCCATGAGCTCGCGCGCGGCACGCAGCTCTTCCTCCACGAACGGCAGCGTCACCTTGCTCGCGGCGGTGTCCTCGAGGGCCGCGATGCACTTCGCCTTTGCCTCCTGGAACGCCTTGAAGACCGCCGCCGGCAGCCACGGATGCGCCTCCACCAGCTCGCGGCGGATGCCAGTGATATGCATGATCGGAAAAATGCCGGTGCGCTTGAAATAATCTCTACTCGCGGCGACCGGATCCGCAAACAGCCAGCCGATATGCGCATTGTTCTTGCCGACGAGGCTTGGCACGCGCGGGGCGATGAAGCCATCGATCTCGCCGCGTTCCAGTAGCTCCGAGATCGTGGTGCCTTGCGGCGCGTCTTCCATGCGCACGCCGGTGGGAAGCTTGATGGCGATTTTCTCCGGCCGGCCAGGATGCTCGATCCCGCCTCGCACCCAGACCATGTCGGACGGTTTCACACCGTGGTCGTCCTCCAGGATGATGCGTGCCCAAACGCAGGCAGTGAGTTGATACTCCGGCAGCCCGACGCGTTTTCCCTTGAGATCGGCGGGAGACTTGATGCGGTCACGGCGCACATAGATCGAATTGTGACGAAACGCCCGCGACACGAATGCCGGCACCCCCACATAGGGGCAATTGCGCTCGGCGATCTTCACCGTGAAGCTCGACATCGATAATTCACAGATGTCGAAATCCATATTGCGGAAGGCACGGAAGAAGATTTCCTCCGGCGGCAAGTTCATGAACACGGGATCAACGCCGTCGATCTGGACCGCGCCGTCCATGAGCGGGCGCACGCGATCGTAGTTACCGACCGCGACGGACAGTTTCAGTTTCGACATCGTCTCGCTTTCACTCCGGTGTCATGCCCCGCGAAGGCGGGGCATCCGATCGCCCGCCTGCGCGGGCGATGACAGCCCCGGATGGCAATGTTAATGAACACCAAGGGTTGCGTCAGCCGGCGCCAGATCGGTGAGCCGCAGCTGCACCCGCTCAGTGCCATTCCAGCGGTCGAGGCACAAGGTGCCGGCTGCGTGGATGGATTGCCCGCGCGCGTTTGCGAGCGCGATCCCAAGTTTTTGTCCGGCGACACGAAATGCGATGGCATTGATGATCGAGCCGTCGCCGGCGCGCAATCGCGCCCGTACATGGGACTGGCCGACCTCTTCGGCATACACCAGGGTATGCGCAGGAAATGCAATGACGGGCTCGGGGTTGCCTGCGCCGAACGGACCGGCGCGGGCGATCGTTGCCACGATGTCGTTGTTGGCAGCCGCGGCCGTGAGGGCGCCGTCGATCAGCAGTGCATCTTCGCGTCGCGCGGCATCGACTGCACCGGCGAGCGCCTCCTCGAGATAGGCGCGGAACGCACTCAGCCTTTCCTTTCTCAGCGTGACGCCGGCCGCCATGGCATGGCCGCCGCCCTTCATGAGCAGGCCCATGCTCACGGCTTGGCGCACGGCGCGGCCAAGATCGACACCCGTGATCGAGCGTCCGGAGCCGGTGCCGATGCCGCCCGGCTCGAGCGCGATGGCGAAGGCAGGTCGTCCAAACCGCTCCCGCAGCCGCGCGGCGACGAGCCCGACCACGCCTGGATGCCAGCTCTCGGCGGCAGTAACGACGACGGATCCCTTCTCGTCGGCACCGAGCGCGGCCATCGCCTCGGCCTCGGCCTGCGCCACGGTGGCAACTTCGATCGCTTGACGCTCGCGGTTGAGGCGGTCGAGTTCGCCGGCGATCCGCGCGCATTCGCAACTATCTTCGTGCATAAGCAACTCGACCCCGAGCGCAGCGCGGCCGATGCGGCCGCCGGCATTGATGCGCGGACCTAACAGAAAGCCGAGGTGCCAGGGTTCGGGCGGACCGCCCAGCCGCGCCACATCCATCAAAGCGGTAAGGCCGGGGTTATCGCGCCGCCGCAGCGCCACCAGACCCTTGGCGACAAAAGCGCGGTTGAGACCGGTGAGCGGCACCACGTCGGCGATCGTTCCGAGCGCGACCAGGTCGAGGAAACCCAGGAGATCCGGTTCCGGCCGTTCCTGCGTCCAGAATCCGCGCGCCCGAAGTTCGCGGTTGACCGCAACCACGGTCATGAACACGAGACCTACGGCGGCAAGCTGGCCAAGTCCCGAAAGGTCGTCAAGCCGGTTAGGGTTGACCACGGCGAGCGCGGCGGGCAAGCGCTCGTCTGCCAGGTGATGGTCGAGCACGATCACGTCGAGACCGAGATTGCGCGCCTCAAGAAGCGGCTCGTAGCTGGTGGTCCCGCAATCGACGGCAACGAGGAGGCTCGCACCTTGCGCCGCCAACGTGCGCACCGCCTCCGTGTTCGGGCCGTAGCCTTCGAACAAACGGTCGGGAATGTGCACGAGGGGGCGGAGGCTGCAATGCCGCAAGTATCGGCCGAGCACGGCCGCCGATGTCGCACCATCGACATCGTAGTCGCCGAAGATGGCGATGGTTTCGCCGCGGGTGATGGCGTCCGCCAACCGGATCGCAGCGCCGCGCATGTCGGCGAGCGTATATGGATCCGGCATCAGCGTGCGCACGGTCGGGTCGAGGAAGCTTGTAACCTGGTCCACCTCGACCCCGCGGCCGGCGAGAATGCGCGCCAGCAGCTCGGACACGTTGTCATGGCGCTGCGCGATTGCAAGCGCGCACGCTACGCCCCGCTCGTCCAATCGGTCGCGCCAGGCGCGTCCGCAAGCCGAGCGCTCCACCCCGAGAAAGGAACGCCGCTTCGGCACGACCGGTGCTGTCAAAGCCAGTGCCATCGACGCTCCGAATCACATCAAAAAAGCTTGCGATATTGGATGAACCCGGAGCGCTCCGCCAGCTTGTCGTAGAGCGCCCGCGCGCTTGTATTGGTCTCGTGGGTGAGCCAATACAGGCGGCTCGCGCCCACTCGACGCGCGTGCTCTTCCACCGCCGCGATCAGGGCTCGCCCTATACCGAGGTTGCGTGCGGCTTCGGCGACGAACAGGTCTTGCAGGTAGCAGTAGTTGCCGACGGTCCAGCACGAGCGGTGCAACAGGTAGTGGGCGATGCCGCACAGTCGCCGGTCCACATAGGCTCCGAGCGCGTGCATCGGTTCCGCTGGATCGTGCAGACGCGCCCAGGTGACATCCGTGGTTTCATCGGGGATCACGACCTCGTAAAAGGCCTGGTAGCCTTTCCACAGCGGCTCCCAGGGGGCGCGCTCGTCAAACCGCAGCGGCCGGATCTCGATGTTGGGTTCGCCCATGCGGCACCGGAGCGGTTTGCCTCACTATTCGGCTGCGGCGGCGTGAATGCGTGAGAGCTCCGGTATGGGCTCCTGCCATCAGAGTCGCGGCCGAGCACCCGTCTTCAATCCAGATGAAACTTCTCGAGTTGCCGGTGCTCTGCTCGGATCCAGCGCACGGTGCCGGTGATCGAGCGCATAACGACCGTTTCGGTTTCGATCACATCCTTGCGGACCCGGACCCCATCGAGGAGCGCCCCGGTGGTGACTCCGGTTGCGGCGAAGAGGCAATCGCCCTTCACCATGTCGCCGATCTCGTACTTCTTGCGCGGGTCTTTGATGCCCATCTTCGCGGCGCGTGCGCGCTTTTCCTGGGTGTCAAGCACAAGCCGGCATTGCATTTGGCCGCCGATGCAGCGCAGCGCCGCCGCGGCGAGCACCCCTTCGGGAGCCCCGCCGATTCCCATATAGATGTCGATGCCAGTGTCGGCAGCATCAGCGGTATGGATCACACCGGCGACGTCGCCGTCCGTGATGAGCCGCACTGCGGCGCCCGTCTTGCGCACGCCGGCAATAAGGTCGGCATGGCGCGGGCGATCGAGAATCAGGGCTGTGATCTCGGCCGGCGCTACGCCCTTGGCCTTGGCGAGACCGCGGATGTTCTCCTCGGCCGGCGCATCGAGATCGACGATGCCTGCAGGATAGCCGGGGCCGATGGCGATCTTCTCCATGTAGACGTCGGGCGCGTTGAGCAGCGTGCCCGCTTCCGCCATGGCCATGGTGGCGATCGCGCCCGGCATGTTCTTGGCGCACAGCGT
>CBFGVM010000076.1:0-13149 GCA_965652015.1 uncultured Alphaproteobacteria bacterium | reverse complement strand
CAGCGCCTGGTCGTGATACATCGCAAGTGCCACATCGTAGCTCGCGCGCGCTGCTTCATGAAAAAGCGAGTCGGCCGGCAACGGCCCGCGGGCGTCGATGCCCTCGGCCTTGAGACGTTCGACGGCCGGCCGGACCACGGTCAGGTCCTCCTCACCAAGCGAACCCTCCTCGCCCGCGTGTGGATTGAGGCCGGCAATGGCAAGACGCGGGCGGGCGATGTCGAACCGCTCGCGCAGGTCGCGCGCGACAATCCGGCCGGTTTCGACCACGAGTTCCGCGGTGAGCTTGGTGATGACGTCTTTGAGCGGAAGATGGATGGTGACCGGCACCACGGCGAGCTCCGGCGACCATAGCATCATGACCGGCTGGGCGGCGATGCCGGTCTGCTCCTGCGCCAGCTTGCCGAGGTATTCGGTGTGTCCCGGCTCGGGGAAGCCCGAGCGATACAGGACGTTCTTGGCGACTGGATTGGTGACGATCGCGGCCGCCGCTCCGGCGAGGACGTCGGCGACCGCGCGGCGAATGGCGGCCAGCGCCGCCGGTGCGCTCGATTGATCCGGCTGACCGGGTTCGGCGCTTACTGACACGCCGATGTCGACGACAGGGAGCGCGGTCCGGAACGCCGCCCACGCCCCCGCCGGCTCGACCACTGCGATGCTTAGGTCGGGCGCGATCCGCTCGGCGCGTCGTGCCACGAACGCCGGATCGGCGAGAAGATAGAAAGGCGTCAGCTCGAGTTCCGCGCGCCGCCGCCAGGTGGCGAAGGTGATGTCGGGTCCGATACCGGCCGGCTCACCCAGCGTCAGCGCCAAAGGCCGTGCCATGACGCTGGAGCCCTATTTGTATTCGAGCATTGCGCCGCGACGTAGCTCCTGAAGATATTGCTTGGAGCGCTTCTCGTAACGCTCGGCCATGATGGATTCACGCACCTGACGCCTCGCCGGGGAATTGTCGGCCGCAGACTCCTTCTTGGCGCAGATCGCGAACATCTCGATTCCGAATTTGGTCACCTCCGGCGGAGTCAATCGGCCAACCTCGATACCTTCGAGCACCTTGCGCAGCTGTTCGGGAATATCAGCCGAGCTGCGAATGACCTGTTCGCGCACAGCAACGTCCTTCAGTGAGCGAGCGAAGCCAAGTCCGGCCTCGCAGCCCTGAAAGCGGCCGCGCAGGGCTTCCGCTTCGCGCTTACGCCCCTCCACAAACGTGTCCGGCGATCCGGCCGGGACGAAGAAAAGGATCGGGCGTAGGGTGTAGTCATAGCCGACGCTGTCGTTCGACTTCGACTCCATTGCGGTGAGAATGTCCTTCTCGCCGATGTGCAAGCTCTGCTGATACCGCCCGCGCACGAGTTGCGGCCAGGTAAGATCGGCCTTGATGCGGGCCTTGAGCGTTGTGGGGTGGACGCCAGATTTGGCAAGGTGCTCAGTCAACTGCTCCGGCGTCAATCGCATGCGACTTGCCATCGTGGCGTAGGCGGTGTCGACCTCGGAACTGGGGATCTCCAGCCCAAATTTCTTGGCCTCGCGCACCTTGAGCTTTTCGTTGATCAGCTCGTCCAGCACCTCTTGGCGCGCCGGCGTCTTGTGCGACGACAACTGAATGAGCTTGCCGCGCTGCTCGATGTCGAGAGCGGTGATCGGCTCGCCGTTGACGATGACCACCACCTGCTGGGCGCGCGCGGCGCTCGGCAGCGCGGTGGCGCCGAAGACGAGGACCGCGGCGGTCATTAGATTGCGGCAGGTCCTGCAAGTATTGAACATCATCGCTCCGTCAGCTTCCTCTCCACTGAAAGCCGGCGCCTCGCTCCTCGCCCGCACAGGCCATGATCATATACTTCGATCAAGCCGTTCAGCTCAAACCCGGCCGTAGCTAATGCGTGGTACCGAATGCCGCAGTATTGATCGGGGAGACTCCTTGTGCAGCCGAGTTCGTCGTACCGCCAAGCGTGCGCAAGCTGATCTGCATCATATAGCTGTGGTTGACCGACACGCTGCCGCTGTAAGCGTAGCTTGTCACGTAATTCAGGGCCAAGATGAGGCAGTCGTCGATGTACCCGACGCCGATCTGGGTCTGAGTCACCGACTTGGCATGAATGTCGTATCCCGCCGCGCCCAGCAGGACCCAATTAGGATTGAGCTTGAGCCGTGCGCTGCCGAGGATGCCTT
This sequence comes from uncultured Alphaproteobacteria bacterium, assembly GCA_965652015.1. Lineage (GTDB taxonomy): Bacteria > Pseudomonadota > Alphaproteobacteria > Rhizobiales > Xanthobacteraceae > VAZQ01. Next base: position 10,980 of record CBFGVM010000076.1, on the reverse strand, counting down.
CGCGGCGGTCCAGGAACCCGATCAGCGGCTGAGGAGCGTAGTTGCCGTACATCACCGTGGTTGTCCAGCGGCCGAAGGCGGCGACGGCTTCGAGCTCGCTCCGCTGAAGCGTGAAGTCGGTCTCGGCGAAACGGAAGCGCGAGGTAAAGGTTAGGGCAGCGGTTGGCTGATACGACGCGCGCGCCACGTAATCCGACGTCGCGGTGTCCAGACCGCTGTTGAGGCCGGTATTGGTCGTGCTGGGAAGCGCAAAGGAGTTCAGCCCGTAGAGCTGGTAAGATTGTCCGAACAGGAGATTGACGTTCCCGCCGCGATTGAACTGGGCGGTATACTGGATGCCCGCATTCGCCCGGCCGCCGCCTTCCACGCGATCCCAGCCGGAAAATTTGTTCACCTTGAACAGGTTTGAATCGTCGAAGATGAGGCTTTGCGCGTCTTCGTTGGGAAACGAGCCCACGAAGGTCTCGTTCGGCCGGAAGATAAGCTGGCCGACCGGCTCGATCGTCTGCGTGCCCCAGGGCTGCACGTTGATGAGCGGATAGCGATATTCGAGACCGGCGACCGGCATCACGCGTCCAATGTCGCTCTGGCTGGTGTTCATGAAGTTCGACACGCCCGGCTGATTGGAAATGTTCATGTCGGCGAAGTCGCCGCGCACGCTGATGAAGGGGGTATACATCTGGCCGAACGGGTCGATGACCGTGCGTTTCCAACTCCACTCGGTGGTCGCTCGCGTGTAGTTGCCGGGAACGCCGCGCAGCACGCAATTGCTGCGGTTGATGACCGCCGGATCGGCGGTCTGGGCGCAGAGATTGCCGTTCAATGCCGACTGCGAAATTGCGTCGAAGTTGGCCGTCTCACGGGAGACGCTGATCAAGTTGTTATGGAAGCTGAGCTCGCCGCCGAAGATCGGACTGTTGAAAACGTAGTCATGATCGATCACCGGATGCACGATCGGGAGCTGACCTTGGTTGTCGAAACCCGAGAGCCCGTAAAAGTAGAGCGTCCGCGCGTCAAAATAGCTGCGGTCGCCGCGACCTGCGAGGTAGAGCTGCGAGAGGGCGTAATCGGGCGTGATGTTGACCAGGTTGGTCGGAACTTGCAGGTTTCGGATAAGCCCGTAATCGTAGAGATAGTTCTTGTCCGAAAGCACGGTTGCGTTCCACCCCCACGCCCATTTATCCGACAGATTGAACTGGCCCGCGGTTTCCAGGCTGCCGCGCCAGTCGTAATAAGCGGGCGTGTTCACAAACAGCTCTTTGTCGAGCTGAAAGATGCCCGTGGCACGAATGTTGTATGCGCCATTGAGCAGCCGCTGGCGCCACTCGCCTTGTAGCAGCGGACCCTGCCTGGTCGTGATCAAGGGCGTGAAGGTAAAGTCGTAATTGGGGGCAAGCGCCCAATAGTACGGGACAGCGACGCCAAGTCCGTAGACAGAGCTGGTGCTGTAGGTCGGCGTCAACACGCCGGTCTTGCGTTTCACGGTCGGATCGGGCGCCGACATGTATGGGATATAGGCCATCGGGACGCCGAGAAACTCGAGCCGAGCGTCCTCGAAATACAGCATCTTCTCGCCTTGATCGTGGATGATCCGCGCGGCTTTCACTTGCCATTTCGGCGGCCGCTTCGGATCCTCCACGCACGGCTCGCAGGCGGTATAGACGCCGTTATGGAAGACTGTGAAATCGCCCACGCGCTGTGCGCGCGGGGCGGCGAAGCGGGTCTGCTCGGGCGCATCTAGTCTCAGCGAATCGACGAAGCCGTCGCGATAGTCATCGCTGAGGTCCATGATTTCGGCGTGAGTGACCGTGCCGTCAGCCTCGGTCAACTGCACATTTCCCTCGGCGTGCAGGCGCTTGGTTTTCTGGTCGTAGATCACCCGGTCGGCTTCGAGCGTGGAACCGCCAAAATAGAGCTGCACATTCCCGACGGCAGACACGCGTTCGTTGGTGTAGTCGTAGTTGATTTCCTCCGCGCGGATGAGCATCTGGTCCTGCGAACGTTGGGCGCGAACGGGCGGTTTTGGCCGCGGCGGAAAAGCCACCATCTGGGCGGCCGCCGGCGGGACATCGACCGTGCTCGCAAGCAGCGCGACGGCAGCCGCAAGAAAGATGAACGCGCCCCAGCGGGTGCGGCGGCGCGGCAGTCGCGGATGGGTAAGCGGGCGCGCCATCACCCATCCTCCTGGTAAAGCAGCACAATCAAGCCGGTCACGCCGCCCAGGAGGGGCGGCAGCCCTGCCGCGGCGAGAGGCCCCATCATTCCTGCTTTGCTCAAGTCGCCGGTTATTTTCGACAAGATGTAGAGCGCAAAGCCTGCGCCGATGCCGCCCAGGACGATCTTCTGCACACCCCCGAAACGGAAAAACCGCAGGCTGACCGACGCAGCCAGAAGCACCATAGCCGCGAGATAGAACGGCTGCGCCAACAGTTGATAGTATTGCAATCGGTAACCGGCGGCGGCCAAACCGGCGCTTTCGGCGTGGTCGATGTACGACGGCAATTGCCAGAACGGCACGGTCTCTGGCGTGGCGAAGCTTTCGCCCACCTGCACTGGCGTCAAGGGCGTCTTGAGCAGGAAGGTGTCACGATCCGACGGTGCCGCTCCGCTGACGTAAAACCGCGCATCTTCGAGCCGCCAGTATCCCGGCTCGAGCGTGGCGCTCTTGGCCTCGATGCGGTCGCTGAAGTGGCCGTTGGCGTCGAACCGGAACACAGTCACGCCACCCAGTTCGACCCCCTGCTGACGGCTCGACTTGGCATTGATGACGGCTTGGCCATCTTCGCTGCGTTGACGCAGCCAGAATCCGCGTCCGGTGCTGCGGAAGCCTCTGTCGCGACCGGACAGATCGGCTTCAAGCCTCGTGGAGTGCTCGCGCAAGCTCGCCGAGATGGGATTGTAGACCATCGTCAGCACGAGCCCGAGCAGGATGGCAATGACGAGGGCGGGCGCGACGAATTGCCAAGCCGAGATTCCCGCCGCACGTGCGACCACAAGCTCCAGGCGGCGTGACAAATTCAGATAGCAGAACATCGCGCCGACCAGCACCGCAAAAGGCATGACCCGCTCGGTGATGAAGGGAACGCGCAACAGAGTGATCTGGGCGACGATTAAGGTCGAGACGTTCTTGATATCTGCGGACCGCCGCAACAATTCGAGAAAATCGATCATCGCTGTCAGCACCAGCGTTCCCGCGAATACGGCCAGCACCGCCGAGAGGAAACGCCATCCGAAGTATCGCGAGAGGGTGCCGGCGATCATGGTGCTTGCCCCATCAGGGCGTTGGTGCGCTGAGTGACGCGCTCCATGACGCGGGTAATTGCGTTTCCGATGAAGACCGGGGGCTCGATGATGACGCCGCGCGAAATGGCGATGTAGCCCAGCACGAATGTCGTAATCAGGGCGAGGTAAGGAAGCAGCAGGACGGCCGGAGTGTGCACGCCCGCGATCGTGCCGACGAAGCCAAGTCCGCGCAGCGCCGCCACGGCGCTGATTGCGCCCATGAGCGACATGGTGCGGTTCTGCCGGGTCGTGCGCGGCGCGCCGAGATAGGCGTAGGTCAAAACGACAAACGCGAGCGGGTAAAGCGGCGCCGTGATCCGGTCATGAAATTCGGCGCGGACTTGAGCCGGCTCGTCGGCAAACGTCATCTTGGTCCGCGAGGGATCATAAAGCTCCCATAGATATCGTTCCCGCACGGAGTATTTCAGGCTCTTGTTGCTGTTCGAAAGCCATGACAGGTCAAAGCCGTAGCTGTGGAACAGCACAAGCGCAGGATCCCGTTGTCCCGTCTCATGCCGCTGCACGCTGCCGTTTTCCAGCACGAGAAAGACGCCGCGGTCGTTTTTTACGATGTCCCCCTGCTCGGCGAGGATGGTCGCGCGCTCCTTCGGGTCACGCTGATCATCGATGAAGATGCCCAGCAACTGTCCGTTGGGGAGTCGTTCGCGAATATGCAGCGTCAGCCGCTCTTCCAATTTGATGAAACGCCCAGGCTGCACGATGTTGGAGACGAGATCGGCGCGAACTTCGGTTGCCCATTGCCGCAATTCGCGCAATCCCCAGGGCGAGATGTAGACGCTGATCGCAGCGACGATTAGCGAGACGACGATACCGGCAGCCAGGAAGGGGCGGAAGAGAATCCAGGGCGGCATTCCGGCCGCATTCATCACGATGAGCTCGGAATCGTTGCCGAGCTTGTTGAGCACGTGCGCGACCGCAATCATCAACGCGATCGGGGCGATGATCAGGATGAGCAGCGGAATGATGAGGCCGGTGATTCCGACGAAAACGAAGATGCTTTGGCCCTGATTCGTCATCAGGTCGATGTCGCGCAGCGCCTGCGTGATCCACATGAGCGCGGTCACGCTGGCGCAAATGACCAGGAACGCACCGAGCGTGGTGCGGAAAATATAGCGGCCGATGGACCCCATCCGACTTGCGCGTCCCCGCTCGCGGCGAACCCTCGGTGCGCCGGGCCCCCTGTGCCCGCGGCAGCGCACCGATGCTATCCGAAGCCCCTTTTGTACCCTTTATCTGATCGGGGAACAAAGTGGCTTGGCCAAGGCAAAGCCTTTGACTATGCACAACAAAACGTTAATCCGGATCATGTGGCCCGGCGGCCACAGGCGCTGATCCCAGCGGCCCCTCCTTGCGACCCAAAACCGCCCTTGTTGAGCGGACTGGGCTCGCACAGTGGCAAGCGTGGCAAAATGCGCCCATTTCACCCCTTTTGGCGCCGAGCTGCATGATTTTCGCGTATTTGGGGCAAGCTTGATTGCGTCCGCAAAAGTTTCCACTTTCGCGGCCCGCAACCCGCGCCCATTCGAGAGGAGACGACCCCCATGCCTGGCCGCCTGGAGCTTGAATTTGTGCGCTTTGGCGCGCCCGCCAAGGGAGTTCTCGTCTTGTTCTGTGAAGAGGGGCTCAAATTCGGGTCTGTGGCGGGGCGCGCCATTGCGCCTGCGGAAGAGCTGATCAAGCGGGCGGCAACCGCTGATCGGTTCAAAGGCAAGAACGGGTCCGCCCTTGACCTCGTCGCGCCGTCCGGTCTCGACGTGCAGCGCCTTGTCGTCGTGGGCGTCGGCAAGGCGCGCGATCTTAAGCCGCAGGATTTCGTGAAACTCGGCGGCGCGGCGATGGGCAAGATTCCCGCGGCGGCGAGCGACGCCACCCTCATCGCCGATCTGGCCGGCGGCGCCTTCAGGCCGGAACGGGCCGCCGATCTGGCGCTCGGGGTGCAGCTGCGCGCGTATACGTTCGAGCGCTACAAGACCAAACGCAAGGAAGAGGAAGAAAAATCGGCAAAGGTCAGGGTCAAGATCGCGGTCGCGCGGGTGGCGGCTGCGGAAAACGCATTCGTGCCGCGCGCCGCCGTCGCAAACGGCGTGGTGATTGCGCGCGATCTCGTCAACGAGCCAGCCAACGTGCTCTACCCGGAAGAATTTGGACGGCGTGCCGGCGGTCTGAAAAAGCTCGGTGTCGTTGTCGATGTGCTCGACGTCAAGGAGATGAAGAAGCTCGGCATGAATGCGCTGCTCGGGGTCGGACAGGGCTCCGAACATGAAAGCCGCACCGTGATCATGCGTTGGAACGGCGGCAAACGTGGCGCCGCCCCGATTGCCTTCGTCGGCAAGGGCGTTTGTTTCGATACCGGTGGCATTTCGATCAAGCCCGCCGCCAACATGGAGGATATGAAGGGCGATATGGCGGGAGCGGCATGCGTTGTAGGGCTCATGCATGCGCTGGCGGAGCGCAAGGCGAAAGTCAATGCCGTGGGTGCTATCGGGGTCGTGGAGAACATGCCCGACGGCAAGGCGCAGCGCCCCGGCGACATCGTCACAAGTATGTCAGGTCAGACGATCGAGATTATCAACACCGACGCCGAGGGTCGGCTTGTGCTTTCCGACCTGCTGCACTACGTCAACAAGCGTTTCAAACCGAAATTCATGATCGATCTTGCGACCTTGACCGGCGCGATCATCGTCGCCCTTGGGCAGGAATATGCCGGCTTATTTGCCAACGACGAAAAGCTAGCTGAACGGTTGGTCAAGGTCGGCAGCGAAATCGGCGAGCGAGTCTGGCGCATGCCGCTCGGCCCGGAATACGACAAGATGATCGATTCGAAGGTCGCCGACATGAAGAATACCGGCGGGAGGTGGGGCGGTGCGATTACCGCGGCACAGGTATTACAGCGCTTCGTCGACAAGACACCGTGGGCGCATCTCGATATTGCCGGCACCGCCATGGGCTCGCCTCAAACCGACGTCAATCGGAGCTGGGGTTCCGGTTTCGGCGTGCGACTGTTGGACCGGCTTGTTGCCGAATATTACGAGAAATAGTGCGCACTCCTGATCGGTTGCCGTCACGGAGCATCGCATGCCGATAGCGCAATCACGATGACGGAAATTCTGATCTATCAACTGCAACGCCAGCCGCTCGAGCGCGTCCTTCCGACGCTGATCGAAAAATCGGTCGAACGCGGCTGGCGGGTGATCGTGCAGGCAGCCTCGGAGGAACGACTCGAGGCGCTCGACGCCGAGTTGTGGATCTTTCGCGACGACAGCTTCTTGCCGCATGGGACCTGGCAGGAGGGCGAGGCGAGCGAACAGCCGATCCTGCTTACTCTCAACGGCGACAATCCCAACGGTGCCGCGGTGCGCTTTCTCATCGACGGGGCGCCGATGCCGGCAGACGCCGGCGCCTACCAGCGCATCGTGCTTCTCGTCGATGGAGAGGATCCAGACGCGGTCGCTGCCGCCCGAGCACAGTGGAGCGAAGGCAAAACGAAGGGCGTCGATGTTACCTATTGGCGGCCGGACGAGGAGGGGCGCTGGCGGCGCTTGGAATGAATTTGTCGACCCCGCTGACGCTAGTGGGGAAACCGGTTACAAGCATCCCACCGTGCGCCTATTGAACGTGGCTGCGGCCATTGCGGGCGCGGTCCAAAAGTGTTGGAATATCGCCAACTTGGGAAATGAGCCATGTCCCTGCTCATCGTCTATGTCGCCTTGGTGATTACGGGGGATCTCGTTGCCTATTTCATCGGGCTTGCCATTGAACGAACCGTGCCGGTAGCAAGCCTGCCAGCCTTTCTGGCGATGTATTTTGTGTTCCTCTGGGTTGCCTGGGTAATTGCGGTCCGCGTCACGCAGCCGCGGGTGCGGCCGTCATAAGTCGGCTCGGGGCCGTTGCGATGCAACGATTGAACCAAATCGTGTTGCGAATGATCGCCATGGCGACGCTCGGCTCGGCCGTCGCTGCGTGCTCGACTGATCTCGGCCTCAACAATGTCACACTTGTTCCCAAGCCCGAAACATTGCTGCGCAAGCCCGATTGGGCGACGTTTTCGGGCGGCAAGCACGATTTCACGCTGCGACCGGTGACCGCCGCGGATCTCGTCAACGCTGCCGGCCAGTGTAGTAGCGAATCCGCACAATCCGGCAGCGATCCGACAGTGGGGGCCGCGCCCTCCGTTGCCGGCGGCATTGCGCTGCAGATGACGGAATGCGATGTGGTACGGCGCGCCGGCCCAGTAGAAAAGATCGATTTTGGTTCGGACGAGCGCGGCGAACGCATCGTGACGCTCACGTATCTGCGCGGCCCCTCGCCGGGAGTCTATCGTTTCGAGGGCGGGCGCTTGGTATCGATCGAGCGCGCGCCTACTCCGCCGCCTGCGCCGGCAAAATCGCAGAAGGCGCCGGCGAAGAAACCTGCCGGCACGTAATCCGGCTTCAGCTATCAAAGATGGCTTGCCGGCATCCGCCGCCTACATCTCGAAACTGCGGGTGAGTGTTGCAAACCAGGTCCTCTTGGACCGGGAGGTCGATGCCCGATTGCGCATCGGCCTTTGCAGCGCCAAGCTGGCATCGCGAGGCGGGGCGGCCGACAGGATGGAGGCTTGGCATGTGCGTTCCCGGCTGTCAGGAAGCAGTGCGGCGTGCACTTTCGCGGCGGGGGTTCTTCAAGGGGGCGCTCGCCACCACATTCGCCGTCACTGCGACGGTGCCAGAGGTAGCGCAAGCCGCGCCCGCGCGCAGCTTCACCTCGGCTGTCGATTTGACGCATACGATGTCGCCCGATTTCCCGACCTTCTTCGGCGTGCCGGGGATTGAGATGGAGAAGAAATTCGATCTCAAGAAGGATGGATTCAATCTCTATTGGTGGCGGATCGTCGAGCATGCCGGCACGCACTTGGACGCTCGTTCTCATACGTCCGAGCCCGGTGCCACCGTCGAAAAGATTCCAGCGGACACGCTCGTCGTGCCGCTCGCGGTGGTCGATGTAGCGGCCAAGGCGGTGCAGAACCCCGACTACTTGCTCACACGCGACGATCTCGTGGCGTGGGAGAAAAAACACCGCCGCCTGCCCGACAATTGCTGCGTAGCGATGCAATCCGGATGGGCGCAACACGTGCGCGACCCAGGCAAGTTCACCGGCAAGGATGGATCGGGAATCTTCCATTTTCCCGGCTTTAGTCTCGAGGCAGTCGAGTGGCTGATGAAGGAGCGCAAGGTTGCCGGTTTGGCGGTGGACACGCTATCGCTCGACCACGGTCCTTCCAAGGATTTCAAAGTTCACCGCGCCTGGTTACCCTCGGGACGCTGGGGACTGGAAAACGTGGCCAACCTCGACAAGGTGCCGGCGTCGGGTGCCGTGCTGGTCGTGGGTTTGGCGAAGGTCAAGGATGCAACCGGAGGGCCCGCGCGACTGATTGCGCTCGTCTAATCATTCTGACACGCAGCGAATTGTCTGGCGCGAGGGTGGCGTTTCAAATTGTTTTGAAACGCCACCTTGATTTCTTGTCCAGGCCCTCGCCACCGTCCGGGGCTTCGGCTGACGCAGAATTTGCGTAACCTCGATGCGGTCCCTGATCGCCCCGATGCTCAATCGCTGCTCCGCTCTAGAAAGTCCTCAAACCCTTCCCGCTGAGAGATCAGGCGAGGTCGAAGCGATCGAGGTTCATCACCTTGGTCCAGGCCGCCACGAAGTCTTGGACGAACTTCTTCTTTGAGTCTGCGCACGCATAGACTTCCGCGAACGCGCGGAGCTGCGAGTGCGAACCGAAGATCAGGTCGACACGCGTGCCGGTCCACTTGAGCGCATTCGTCTTGCGGTCGCGGCCCTCGTACACGCCATCGGAGCCAGCGGGCTGCCATTGCGTGCTCATGTCGAGCAGGTTGACGAAGAAGTCGTTCGTCAGCAGCCCGGGCCGTTTGGTGAAGACGCCATGCTTGGACTGCCCAGGATTTGCGCCGAGCACGCGCAGGCCGCCGACGAGAACCGTCATCTCGGGCGCCGTCAGTGTCAGCAATTGCGCCCGATCCACCAACGCCTCCTCGGGCGACATGAGCTGCTTGCCGCGGAGATAGTTGCGGAAACCGTCGGCGACCGGCTCGAGCGGGGCGAAGGATTTTGCGTCGGTCTGCTCCTGCGACGCGTCCATGCGCCCCGGCGTGAAGGGGACCTTCACGTCGTGCCCGGCGTCCTTTGCGGCCTTCTCGATCGCCGCGCAGCCACCGAGAACGATCAGGTCGGCAAGTGAAACCTTCTTGCCGCCGGACTGGGAGGCGTTGAACTGCTTTTGGATCGCTTCGAGTTTCTGAAGAACGTTTGCCAGCTCCGTCGGCTGGTTGACATCCCAGTCCTTCTGCGGCGCGAGGCGAATTCGTGCGCCGTTCGCGCCTCCGCGCTTGTCGGAGCCGCGGAACGTCGATGCCGATGCCCAAGCCGTCGAGACCAGCTGCGACACCGAGAGGCCAGATCCGAGGATCTTGCCCTTCAGTGCGGCGATGTCCTGCTCCCCTACCAGCGGATGGTTCACAGCGGGGATCGGATCCTGCCAGATCAAAATCTCCTTCGGCACGAGCGGACCGAGATAGCGCTGGATTGGTCCCATGTCGCGGTGGGTGAGCTTGAACCACGCCCGGGCGAAGGCGTCGGCGAACTCATCCGGGTGCTCGTAGAAGCGCCGCGAGATCTTCTCGTAGGCCGGGTCGAGCCGCAGCGAGAGGTCGGTGGTCAGCATGGTCGGGACATGCTTCTTCGACGGATCGAAGGCGTCCGGGATCGTGGCCGCGCCACCTTTCGCCTTCCACTGATACGCACCCGCCGGGCTCTTCGTCAGCTCCCATTCGTTGTTGAACAGGTTGTCGAAGAAGTGGTTGCTCCACTTCGTCGGCGTCTGCGACCAGGTGACTTCGGGGCCGCCGGTGATGGAGTCGGCCCCGATGCCGGTCGCATACTTGCTTTTCCAGCCGAGGCCTTGATCCTCGATGGCGGCGCCTTCCGGCACCGGGCCCATCAGCGACGGATCGCCGGCACCGTGGGTCTTGCCGAACGTGTGGCCGCCGGCAATCAGCGCGACGGTCTCCTCGTCGTTCATCGCCATGCGGAAGAACGTTTCGCGGATGTCCTTGGCCGCCGCCACCGGATCCGGCTTGCCGTTCGGCCCTTCCGGATTGACGTAGATCAGGCCCATCTGCACCGCGCCGAGCGGATTCTGCAGCTCGCGTTCGCCGCTATAGCGTTCGTCCCCCAACCACGTCCCCTCGGGACCCCAGTAGAGCTCCTCGGGCTCCCAGACGTCAGCGCGGCCGCCGGCGAAACCGAACGTCTTGAAGTCCATCGACTCGAGCGCGACGTTGCCCGCGAGAATCATCAGGTCGGCCCAGGAGATTTTCCGGCCGTACTTCTGCTTGATCGGCCACAGCAGCCGGCGCGCCTTGTCGAGGTTCGCGTTGTCCGGCCAGCTATTGAGTGGCGCGAAGCGCTGCTGGCCGGCGCCGGCGCCGCCGCGGCCATCGGCGATGCGGTAGGTGCCCGCGCTGTGCCACGCCATGCGGATCATCAGCCCCCCGTAGTGGCCAAAGTCGGCTGGCCACCACTCCTGCGAGTCCGTCATCAACGCGTGCAGGTCCTTGATCACGGCGTTGAGGTCGAGGCTCTTGAACTCCTTGGCGTAGTCGAACGCCTCGCCCA
>CBFGVM010000075.1:0-13178 GCA_965652015.1 uncultured Alphaproteobacteria bacterium | reverse complement strand
CGCCGTCCGGTCGGAACACGTCAGCCTTGAGCCGGGCGCCATCCCGCATCGGAATGTCGACGTCCTTCTCGACCTTCATCTTGTATTGGGGTTCCGACGCTTTGGTCTCTTTGCGGGTCGCGACTTGCTCTTGCACGGTGCCTCCCAACGGCTTGCCTTCCACCGCGAACGCTATCAGAGCGCAACACGTGCGGCTACGTAGAAGCCTGAACGTGACGCATCACGCTGAGCCGCAAACTGGCACGGTCTTGACGGCAATCGATGGCACGCGGGGACGCGTTCTCATGTACACTCCCCCGGCAACCAAGCGCGTATGATGGAGAGCGAGATGAAGGCCGCCGTTGCGACTGAGCACGGATTGGCGCTGCGCGACATACCACAACCGCAACCGAAGCCGAACGAGGTGCTGGTGAAGGTGCGCGCCACCGCGCTCAACCGCGCCGATCTTGCCACCGCGCGCGGCATCCCGCACGGCAGCCATGGCGGGATCGGCGCGCCGGTCGGCCTCGAATGGGCGGGCGAGGTGGTCAAGGCCGGTGCCGAAGTCGACGGCTACAAGCCGGGCGATCGCGTCATGTGCTCGGGCACCGGAGGCTATGCCGAATACGCAGTCACCGACTGGGGCCGCGTCAACCCGATGCCGAATGGCATGAGCTTCGAGCAGGCGGCCACGCTGCCGGTCGCGCTCATGACGCTGCACAACGCGCTGATCACCGCTGGCCGGCTGCGCGCGGGCGAGAGTGTGATGATTCAGGGCGCAAGCTCGGGCGTTGGACTGATGGGTTTGCAGATCGCGAAGCTCGCGGGCGCAAAGCTCGTGATCGGGTCGTCCACGAATGACGCGCGCCGGGCGCGTCTGAAGGAATTCGGCGCCGATCTCGCCGTGGACACCCGAGATGCCTCCTGGCCCGATGCGGTGCTGTCCGCCACCGGCGGCAAGGGCGTCGATCTCGTCGTCGACATGCTGTCAGGGCCGGTGGTTGCGCAGACCATGCAAGCGACGGCGATTCTCGGCCGCATCGTCAATGTCGGCCGCCTTGCCGGCATGAAGGCCGAGTTCAATTTCGATCTCCATGCTCTGCGGCGCATCGACTATATCGGTGTGACTTTTCGCACCCGAACGCTCGAGGAGGTGCGCGAGATTACTCGTCGCATGCGCACCGATCTGTGGGAGGCGGTGACCGCGGGCAAGCTCAAGTTGCCGATCGACCGCCGCTTCCCGCTCGACGAGGCCGTGGCGGCGCAGGCGCATATGCGCGAGAACAAGCATTTCGGGAAGATTGTGCTGACCATCTGAGGTGCAATCCCGCCGCGGCCGGGGAGGTGCGCATGATCAAGACCAAAGGCGTTTTGCACGTGACCATTCCGGTGAGCGATCTCGCCCGCAGCCGCGCCTTCTATACCGAGATTCTCGGGCTCGAGTTCGTGGCGCAGGCGCCAAAAGAAAATCCGCACTTCGTGTTTCTTAAATCGGGCGCCGACTATGTCCTGCTCGCGCGCGAGACGAGCCGTGGGCGATTTTCCGACATCATCCATCACGCCTTCATGGTCGACGGCGATGCCTACGACGCGACGGTGGCGGAACTCAAAGCCAGGGGCGTGGACGTGTTTCGGGAAGAGGAGCGCGCCGAAGGCGTGTTCACCGCCGCAGCGCCTATTTCCACGACCCCGACCATAACGCGCTCGAAGTCATTCATCTCACCAATCGGGCAAAGGGGTGAGAGCGCGCCTCGACGCCGGGAGGCTTAAGCGCACCGGCCTCCTCAGCGCTTGCGAATCCGAAACACCAGCACCTCGCCCTCGCGCACGCTCGATACCATCGTGTCTCCGGTCTCCCGCAACAGATTGGGAATGTCGATAGCGGTCAGGGGATCGGTGCATTCGGCGATCAGCATGTCGCCTGTCCTTAATCCGCTCAGCGCCTTGCGCGCGCGCAATGCCGGCAAGGGACATTTGAGCCCGCGCAAATTGAGTATCTTATCGGCCACGAGGTCTCGTTTTCCGTCTGCGCTTGAGCGATCGCCAGGACCGCTTTCGTGGGACATGACGATATTATACGAACACGAGCAATGGTCGTGGAGCCCGATAGACCGCAACGCATCGCCCGCCTGACGCCGCTTGCAGACGTGCTCGCGCGCCTCGAGGCACTGGTCGAACCGGTGACGCCGCGCGCGACCGATCTCTCCGCTGCGCGCGGGCGCACCCTCGCCGAGGACGTCGTCATCCCGGCGCCGATGCCCGCGACGGCACGGGCGCTATGCGACGGCTGGGCGGTGCGATCCGATCTCACCAGCGACGCGAGCGGCTATGCCCCGGCGCCGCTGCCGTTCGCGGTGCGCCTCGATGTCGGGGAACCTCTGCCGCGCGATGCAGATGCGGTTGCACCGCTTGACGCAGTGGCGATTCGCGACGGCGCGGCGCAAGCGCTGGCTCCCATCGGTCCCGGCGAAGGCGTATTGGCCGCCGGCGTCGACGGCGGGCGCGGAGCAACTTTGCTGTCGGCCGGCCGGCGCCTCGGCGGCGTCGAGATCGCACTGCTCGCAGCAGCGGGCATCGCCGAGGTGCGCGTGCGCGCCCCGCGGCTGCGCCTTGTGCGCACCCGGGGGGGCAGCGATGCCGTGATCGACGCCGCGATCGGCTGCATCGCCGACGCCATTGGATCGCAGGGCGGCGATGCCCTCTTGGCTGCGCCGGACGATCCGGCCAATGCCTTGGCCGACGCGGGTGCCGATGCGGTCATTGCCATCGGCGGCACCGGTAGCGGCAGGCGCGACGTCACGGTGCGCACGCTCGCCTCGATGGGCGAGGTGCTCGTCCACGGGGTCGCCCTGCTGCCTGGCGAAACCACCGCGTTAGGAACCGTCGGCGCGCGACCGGTGTTGGCACTGCCGGGGCGGCTCGATGCCGCGCTCGCGGCGTGGCACGTCTTGGGCCGACTCATGTTGGCGCGGCTCGCAGCAAACCAGGAGGCGCCGTCCATGCGAAGCGCAAGACTCACGCACAAGGTGTCGTCTTCCGTTGGTCTTGCGGAACTCGTCCCGGTCCGCTGCGAGGGCCTCTCGGCCACCCCCATAGCCTCGGGCTATGTGCCGCTCGCGGCGCTCGCGCAAGCGAATGGATGGATTCTCATCAATGCGGACAGCGAAGGATATCCGGCGCAGAGCGAGGTCGTGATAAGACCTTGGCCATGACTGCGCGTTTCGAACCAACGTCGGCCCAGCGCGATCGCGCCGATCTCTTGGCGGCGATTCGCCGCGCCGCGCGACAGGAGCAATTCCTGGAAGTCGTATCTGCCGAGGCGGCGCGTGCGCGCTTTACGCGGCACCTCGATCTGTCGCCGCTGTCGAGCGAGACGATCGGTCTGGCGGCGGCGCTCGGCCGCGTGCTGGCGCGCGACATCACCGCACCGATCGACGTGCCGCCGTTCGATCGCGCGAATGTGGACGGATTCGCGCTGCGCTCCGCCGACACTGTAGGCGCGAGCGACGGCGCACCACTCCGGTTTCGTCTCAATGGCGAAGTCATCGTCTGCGGGCATGCGCCCGCGCTCGAAGTGACGCCGGGCTCCGCGACCACCATCGCCACCGGCGGCATGCTGCCGCGCGGTGCGGATGCGGTCGTCATGATCGAACATACCGAGCTGGTTGAGGACGACGGAATGCCGGCCATCGACGTGCGCCGCGCGCTCGCGGCCGGGCAGTTCATCTCCTATGCGGGCTCCGACATCGCGCGCGGCGAAGTGGTCCTGCGCCGCAAGACGCGCCTCTCGTCGCGCGAGATCGGAATGCTCGCGGCCTGCGGCCTCGCCGAAATCGACGTGGTGCGCAGGCCGAAAGTCGCGGTGCTCTCGACCGGCGACGAGCTCACCGCGCCGGGCACCGCGCTCGGTCCCGCAGGGGTCTACGACAGCAACGGGGCGATCATCGCGGCTGCGGTCGCGGAAGCGGGCGGGGAAGCCGTTGCCTTCGGCGCTTTCCCTGACGATGAGGTGGCGCTGGAGGGTGCCGTGCGCAGCGCGCTCGCGGCCTGCGACCTGGTGGTGCTCTCCGGCGGCACGTCGAAGGGTGCGGGCGATCTCTCCCACCGCATCGTCTCGAAGCTCGGCGACATTCTCGTTCATGGCGTCGCGCTCAAGCCCGGCAAGCCGCTTTGCCTCGCCGTGATCGACGGCAAACCGCTCGCGGTGCTGCCGGGCTTTCCGACGTCCGCGATCTTCACCTTCCATGCCTTCGTCGCGCCGGTGATCCGCGCCCGCGCCGGCTTTGCACCGGAGGCTGTCCATAGCATGGAGGCAACGGTCCCCGTACGCATCGCCTCCGAGCTCGGCCGCAAGGAGTTCGTCCTTGTCGCGCTGACGGCAGGCGATGACGGGCCGGTTGCGTTTCCGACCGCCAAGGGGTCGGGGGCCGTGACGAGCTTCTCTCAGGCCGACGGCTTTCTCGAGGTGGACGCGCTCGCGGCGGCGCTCGACGCCGGCACCCGCGCTAGCGTGACCCTCATTGGCGAAACAGCCGCCATGCCCGATCTCGTGGTCATGGGCAGCCACTGCATCGCGCTCGACGTCGTGCTCGGGGCGCTCGCCGAGCGCGGCTTTGCCGCGCGCACCATCGCGATCGGCAGCATGGGCGGAGTCGCGGCCGCCGAGCGCGGCGAGTGCGATCTTGCACCGGTGCATCTCGTCGACCCCGCGAGCGGAGTCTATAACGCACATCTGCTGCGGCCTGGGCTCGCGCTGGTGAAAGGCTGGCAGCGCATGCAGGGCTTCGTGCACCGTGGTGACGACGCCCGCTTCGCCGGACGCAGCGCAGCCGATGCGATCAAGGCGGCGCTGGCCGATCCCCGCTGTCTGATGGTCAACCGCAACGCCGGCGCCGGCACGCGCGTGCTGATCGACCGGCTGCTCGAGGGCGCGCGGCCACCCGGCTACAGCAATCAGCCGCGTTCGCACAACGCCGTCGCCGCCGCGGTGGCGCAGCGCCGCGCGGATTGGGGCATCGCGATCGAATCGGTGGCGCGCCTTTACGGCCTGGCCTTCATCCCGATCGCGCCGGAAGACTACGATTTTCTCCTGGTCGAAAGCCGCCGCGAGCGCCCTGCGGTCGCAGCCTTTGTCGCTGCGCTGCGCGACGAGAGCGTGCGCGAGAAAATCCGCGCGTTGGGCATGCGCCCTGCCGACGTTCGAGATTCGCGATGACGTTGCGCGTGTTTGCTCTCATTGCGCTTCTCGTGTTGGGCGCGCCGTACATGGCTCAAGCGCAGTTGCGCGGCCACGGCGGACCGGTCCGTGCACTCGCGATTTCGCCGGATGGCACGCAGGCTGTTTCCGGCAGCTTCGACACCTCGGTGATCCGCTGGTCGCTGCCGAAGAACGCGGCCGAGCAGGTGCTGCGCTTCCATGACGGCGCGGTCAACGCGGCGCTCTTCCTGCGCGATGGCCGCATCGCCACCAGCGGCGAGGATGCGCGCATCGCGATCTGGACGCCGGGCGCGCCACAGCCGGCGAAGGTGCTCGAAGGCCACACAGCACCGGTGGTCGCCCTTGCCATATCGCCCGACGGCACCACCCTCGCTTCAGCCTCTTGGGATCACACCGCGCGGCTGTGGCCGCTCGCCGGCGGGATGCCGCGTGTCATCGATGGTCATGCACAGAACGTCAATGGCGTAGCGTTTACGCCCGATGGCCGCGCGCTTATCACTGCTGGCTATGACGCGACGCTGCGCATCTCGCCCCTTGCGGGCGGCAACGCGCCGACTGTCACGACGCTGCCGACCCCGCTCAACACGGTTGCGGTCGCGCCGGACGGCGAGATCGTCACCGCGGGTGCCGACGGCAAGGTTTACGTGCTCTCGCCTACGGGCGAGCTCCTTGGCGCGATCGAGGCGGCGCAAGCGCCGATCATCTCGGTAGCCTTGTCGCGCGATGGCAGTCTCATCGCTGCTGCAGGCATCCGCGGCTCGGTCGCCGTCATCGACAGACTCGCGCGCAAAATGGAGCGCACCCTCGTTGGACCGGGACTGCCGGTCTGGTCGGCGGCCTTTTTTCCCGACGGGCGCACGCTGCTGACCGGCGGCAGCGATCGCATGATCCGCCGTTGGGACGCGGTGACCGGCGAGCCGATCGGCAACGTCGTCATGGGCGCGCCCGAGGATCCGCTCGCCGCCTTCGCCGGCGATCCCGGCGCCGACGTGTTCCGTGCCTGCGTCGCATGTCACACCTTGAGCGCCAACGACGGTGTCCGTGCCGGTCCTACGCTCGCCGGAATTTTCGGGCGCAAGATCGCAACGCTGCCCGGCTACAATTTCTCCGACGCGCTCAAGAAGCTCGATATCGTATGGACACCCGAGACGGTCGCGAAGCTGTTCGAGGTCGGGCCGATGACCTATACGCCCGGCACCAAGATGCCGGAGCAGCGCATCGGCTCGGCCGAAGACCGCACCGCCTTGGTGAAATTTTTGGAGAAGGCGACCACGCAGCACTAGTTCATTTCGTTGCGCGGATTAACTCGAGAACGGCGTCGGCGAACGCATTGGGCGCTTCCTGCGGCAGATTGTGGCCGGCAGTCGGGATCACTCGACGGTGATAAGGACCGGTAAAGAGGGCGGCGTGCGGCAGCGAGCTTTCCGGCGGCGAGAGACCGCTGCCATCGCCATGCAGCACGATCGTCGGCACCGAGATCTTGGGCTGTGCAGCCAGGCGCTGTTCGATCGGCTCGAGTCCCGGATCGCCATCAGCGTAGCCATAACGGCAACGGTACGAATGGATCACAACGTCGACGAAGTCCGGATTGTCGAACGACGCCGCGGTGCGATCATAGGTCGCGTCATCGAACTTCCAATTCGGCGACCACAATCGCCACAACAATCGACAAAACTCGCGCCGATTGCCCTGCAGTCCCGCGCGGCCGCGTTCGGTGTGAAAGTAATATTGATACCAAAGCCGGTACTCCTGTTCCGGCGGTGCTGGTTTGGCCGATCCGGCAATGTCGTGGATATTGTAGCCATTGCCTGAAACCAAGCCGCGCACGCGCTCCGGCCAAAGCGCGGCGACGATGCAGGCGGCGCGCCCGCCCCAGTCGTAGCCGGCGAGCACGGCGCGCTCGAGCGCGAGCGCGTCCATCAGCTCCTTGAGGTCATTGCCGAGCGCCGCCTGCTGGCCCGAGCGCAGCGTGTCGGGAGCGAGAAACCGGGTGGGGCCATAGCCGCGCAGATACGGCACGATCACGCGACATCCCGCATCCGCGAGCGCGGGCACCACGTCGTCATAGGTGCGCGGGTCGTAGGGAAAGCCGTGCATGAGCAGGACAGCGGCGCCATGCGCCGGACCGCTTTCCTCATACGCGATCTCCAGCACGCTGGTGCGGACACCGTTGAGAAGGGGTGGACGGTCCATGTCGCGCTGGTCAGGTCTCGGGCTTGCCAGCGCGCTCCGCTTGCTCGCTCTCGCGCAAATAATCCTCGGTCGTGCGAGCCTTGGGTCGCTGCGGCGCGCCGTAGGGATCAAACTCCTGCTCCGTGATCGCCACTACGCGGCAGTCCTCGCACATCTTGATCAGGTCGAGGCGTTGCGCGGAATTTTGAAACATCCAGTGTTTGCCCTCGAGCTTGGCGGCCACCCGCTCGATCGTGCTCTTGACCCCGAACGGTTTATTGCAGCGGATGCAATGGAACGGCTCCTCCTCTTTAAGGACGCGGGCGGTCGCGGTCGCGGCGCGGAAATCGAGCTGCGGCGTCAGTGTGATCACCTTTTCCGGGCAAGTGGCCTTGCACAGCCCGCACTGCACGCAGGCATCTTCCGCAAAGCGCAGCATCGGCCGCTCCGGATTGTCGCTGAGCGCGCCGGTCGGGCAGGCCGCCACGCAGGCGAGGCAGAGCGTGCAGCCTGCAGCATCGAGCTCGACCGCGCCGAAGGGCGCGCCCGCGGGCAGCGCCACCATGTCGACGGGAGCGGGCGCCGCGCGCTGCAACTCCCGTAACGCGAGCCGCATCACATCGCGCTTTTCCCCCACGGGCAGGAAGCTCGCGGGACGCGGCGCGCCTTGCCGCTTCTCGATCGCGTGCAGCGCATCGGCGAGAGCGTCAGGATCATCGGTTTCGATCGTCGCCACGCGCGCGTCGCCAAATCCCAGCCCGGCGAGGATCGGCTCAGCGAGCGCGAGCGTTCTCCTCAAGCCCGTCACGTCATGGCGCGGCTTTGCGCGCAGCAGCAATCGCAGCGCCGCCGCACCGTAGGCGAATGCGGCGGCAATGGTCTCGAGCCCAACCTGCGTCACTTCGTTGACTGCGACGGGCAAGACATGCGCCGGCAGACCGTCGCCGAAACGCGCCAGCGCATCGATCAGCGGCACACCATGCGCTTCGTCATGGATGAGTACAATCGGCGGCTCGCGTCCCCCTGCATCGCGATAGCCGGTGAGCAGGGCGCGCAGCTTGCGCATGAGTGTATCCGCCGGCGGCAGCGCGTAGCCGGCGGCGCCGGTCGGGCAAACCGCCGCGCATTGTCCGCAGCCCGCGCAAATATACGCGTCGATCGTCACATGATCGCCGGCAGGCGCAATCGCACCGGTCGGGCAGAGATCGAGGCAACGCGTGCAGCCGACGATCCGCGAGCGCGAATGGGCGCACAGATCCGCGGTGAAGGCGACATAGCGCGGCTTGTCGAACGTGCCGACGAGGTCGCGCGCCTTGAGCACCGCCTTGAGCACGGCCGCCGGATCGCCGGGATCGGCGCGCAGGTAGCCGTCGCGCAGATCGGGGGCGGTGAACAGCGCCGCGTCGCCGGAAATGTCGAGCACGAGGTCGCAGCGCGACGCCGCGCCGTCGCGAGGCGCTGCAAAGGCCAGCGTGCCGCGCGAGGAGGGCGCAGGTTGCGCGTAGCCGTCGACGGTGAGTTCGAATGCGCCGAGATGGCCCTTGGCCGAGCGGATCGCCCCCTTCACCACCGGGAAATCGGACACACGCGGCGGCGCCACCTGGGCTGGCGGCTTGATCAGCACCGTCACGTCGAGATGATCCTTGAGCAGGTTGCCGGCTTCGATCGCCTGCTCGTCACGGCCATAGATCAGGACGACGCCCTCGCTGCTCAGGCTGACGAAGGCAACCTCGGGCGCTTGCTCTGCGGCCGCAGCAAGCAACCCCGCCACCTTGGGGCCCGCCGCATGGGCGTCCTTCGACCAGCCGGCGGTCTCGCGGATGTTGGTGTATGTGACCTGGGCATCGCCGGCGACTTCCGAGAACAGCGGCGCCTCCTGGGTGCAGCCCACGATCAGCGGCTCGCCGCCGGCCGCCGCGGCGCAGAATTTTTCCAGTTCCGCCCGACAAAGCTGGCGCGCGGTCGAGACCTCGGCGCCGCGACACCCTCGCTGCACGGCGGAGCCGTCGAGCGGCATCGTGTCTTCGCACGAGCAGATCAAGATGTTCGGCGGCCGATCGGCCATTTCGTGTCCCACTATGTTCGAGGCACCACCTCTTCGCCTCACGTCGGCGCAAGTGGATGCTCCGGCAAGCGCCGTCTCGGCGATGGTCGAGCGATGGCGGCTACGGCGTCTGCCTGCGCGGGCATGGCACCGAGCGCGGCTCTGGCCGTGCCCCGTATCACGTTATAAGTATTATAAACAATCATTGCGAGCCTGGCCGCCCAAATGCCACTGCACGAGCGCACCCGCCTGCGCCGGTCGTCAAAGCCCGCACTCGACCTGCCGCCGCCGTTTCGGCTGGTGACGCTGCGCGAGGTGGGCGATGCCTTTGCCCACGCGACCCGTGTGGCGGCGCAAGAGGGAGCCGGCACGCTCGTCTATGTGGGCCGCTTCGATCTCGCGGAGTTCGCGGTCGTGCTGGAACCCGAAGAGCCGCTCAAGACCGCCCGACGCGCGCTTTATGCGGGCCTCGCTGCGCTCGCGGACGCGCTCGCGGTTCACGCTCCGCCCGAGCGGCCGATCACTTTCGATTGGCCGGACGCGATACGCATCGATGGCGGACTTGTCGGCGGGGCCCGCCTCGCCTGGCCGCAGGACGCGGACGAGAATCAACCGCCGCCGTGGCTGGTGTTCGCCGCCATGATCCGCACGGTGGCTATGGGCGAGGAGGAACCCGGGCTGCGTCCGCTCTCGGCGGCACTAGAGGATGAAGGCTTCGACGATCTCGGTTCGGGCAAGCTGGTGGAAAGCTTCGCGCGGCATTTCATGGTCGCGCTCGATGCCTGGCAGGAGCAGGGATTCGGAGAGATCGCGAAGAGTTACCTCACACGCCTCGCGCCTGAAAGCGGCGTGCGCCGCGACATCGCGGAGAACGGCGATCTTCTGGCCCGGCGGATGGCGGCGCCTCGCGCTGAGCCGGAGCGGCGCTCGCTGCTGCGCGCCCTTGCGGAGCCCTCGTGGCTCGACCCCGCGAGCGGAGGGCCGCGCAGGTGAGACTCTTGCGCACTATCCGGCTCGACCCGTCGGACACCTTTGTGTTCGAGCGCGCCGCCGAGCCTGGCGAGTGGGCGGTATCTGGCGCCTTCATGTTCGCGGATGCCGATCCCGAAGCGCTCGAGGGCAAGTCGCGCGCGGCCTTCCGCGGCGGGTTTCTCGGCGTGGCCTCGCTCGGCTGGTCGACGCTGGTGCAGATTGTGGAAGCCAGCGAGGCGGATCGCCAGTCACTCGTGGAGTCCTTGGCAACGCAATTGCACGAGCGCCTCGGCGCGCCCGACCTCGCCACTGCCCGCGTCGCGGCGGAAGAGGAGGTCGCATTCGCGGCCTCGCTCTGCGATCAGCCCCGCGACACGCTCATTGCCGTGCGCCGCACCGTCGAGGACGGCGCGATCCGCGAGGCATTTCGCACGCTGCATCCGCGCGGCACACGCAAGCCGATGCGTGCTTTTTCGTTCCTTGAGGTGGAGAACGAAGAGGAGCCGGGCGAAGAGGTGAATCTGCTCGCGCTGTCGAAGCACAAGCGAACTGACTGAATCGCAACCGAGGCGTGATCGCATGCCGGATTTCTGGCTCTCCTGCGGGCATCATCTGCTCGACCGCGACGACGGCGGCGGGCTCCTCGTCACCGATGAGTTCCTAAAGGCCTATCTTGCGCGGCCGGAGCTTGCACCGCCGCCGGATGCGTGTGCTGCCGAGCGTACCTTGCACGCGGCGCTGCTCAGCGATCCGCGCCGACCGGTCACAAGCTCCGAGATTGCGGCGATCACCGATGCGGACGCACGCGAGAATTGGGACTTGATGATCGCTTTTCGCGATCGCCTCGTTGGCCATCGGACCGTGGAGGCTGCCTATCTCCATCTCGTGCGGCGCGGCGTGGGCGCCACTCCGCCGCTTTTCATCAACCAGCTCGTGCACGTGATCCTGCGCAATTTGCTCGACGGCTGCGATGACGTCTTCGTCCTGCGTGCAGCGGAACTCTTCTTCCGGCCGCAACGGCTGAGCGTGCTCGACGGATCGTTGCTTGCGGCCGACGAAGAGAAGGTCTCGGGCGAGAGCCCGCAGCCGCTCTCGCCGCTCGTTGCGATGCTCGGCTTGCCCACCGCGGGCGAGATCGAGGTCCTCAATGATGCGAATGCCGAAACCTATTGGTCGCGCAGCGATCTTTTCGACATGGCGCTCGATCTCACTGCCGGGCGGCGCGGGCTCGACGCGCTCGGCAAGGTCATCGCGCGATGGATTGCGCATCTCCTGTCGGTCGAGGTGGAGATCGAGCCATTGACCGAGGCGGCCAACGTCAATCTCAGGTGGTATGTCGGGCTTGACGCCGAGGCGACCCGGATCGGGGACGCCTTGTGGAAGAGCGCAGAGCTCGACGAAGCGGCGCAGCAGCGCATCGTCGGCCTTTACCGACTCACCTTTTCCGATCCCCAGGTCGTCCTGGAAAAGGCAAAAGGCGAGCCCATCTATCTGATATTGGCGATGACGGCCGACCGGAGCCTACGCATGAAGCCGCAAAACCTTGTGGTCGGTCTTCCGATCGCTCATCTCGAGGCGGTGTCGTGAGCGTTCTTCCGCCTGCCAAGATTCCGGTCGGCGTCGTCGTCGAGCGGCGCAAGGCGCAGAGTCCCTGGATCGATTTCACCTGGAAGCCGGTCACGGCGTTGCCTGGGCTGGCTGACGCTTTGCCATGGACCATCCTCGCGCAAGACGGCGACACGACGATGTTTTATGTGGGTGGCGCCGAGATCGAGCTCTATCGCACCGAGACGGGCAACTACCGGAACAATCTCGCGACCGGCGCGCCGATGCTCTGGGTGGCGCTGCGGCCGACGGGAGTCGAGCCGCCCTACGAGCTTTTCGCCGTGACCGCCGATCCCGCCGAGGGCGAGGCCTGGACCGAAGCGGGCACCGATCTCGTCGATGTCGTGCCGATGCCGGAATCGATGCATGCGGCGATCGATGCCTTCATCGCCGAGCACCATGTCGAGCAGCCGTTCCACAAGCGCGAGCGTGACCGCGCCGATCCCGAGGCGCTGGCGCGGCGCGGACCCATGCAGAAGACGCGAGAATGAGCGAGCCGGAAAACTTCATCGCGCGCTGGTCGCGGCGCAAGCGCGAGGCGGCGCAAGACGCCGACGCGACGAAGCCTGCAGCCGCGCCCGCCCCGACGGCGGAAAGCGAACATTCCGATGAAGGACGGCGCAAGGAGACCGATGCTGCGGCTGCGGACGGCGGCGCGCTTCAGCCTTCCGAGGCCGCGTTTGATCCTATGACGCTTCCGCCGATCGAAACGATCACCGCCGAGAGCGACATCCGCGCCTTTCTCGCGCCCGGCGTGCCCCCCGAACTGACCCGTGCGGCGCTTCGTCGCGCGTGGGCTACCGATCCCAAGATCCGCGATTTTGTCGGCCTGTCCGAGAATTCCTGGGACTTCAACGCGCCGGGCGCGATGGCGGGTTTCGGGCCGCTGGAGATGACGGACGAGCTGCGAAGGCAGGTCGCGCAAATGGTCGGCCGCAGCCTCGCTGGCGAATCGCCTGATCGGCCGCTTTCGCCACAGCCGCAGCGATCCGAAGGACAGAGCCAATCGGCCGGCGCTGAGATGCCAGCAGACGCAGCCCCTAAGGTCCCGGCAAAAGACATTCAGGGCGGTGAGGTGCCGGACGCTGGCAAGCACAGTGAGCCGGACAGCTCCCTACCGCAACGCAGCAAAGGGGCTGCTGCGCCGCAGCGCGATCCGGAAAACTGCGATAACGACCAATTGATTGC
>CBFGVM010000074.1:0-13222 GCA_965652015.1 uncultured Alphaproteobacteria bacterium | reverse complement strand
CTCCGCCATCAGCGAGGCCTGAATGCCGTTGCGGACGATCGCGGCGATCTCGTCGCGTCCGAGCCCCAACGCCTGCGCGCTGGCGCGATAGTTCTCTTTCACGTAGCCGCCGAAATAGGCGGGATCGTCGGAATTCACCGTCACCATGAGGCCTTTATCCAACATGCGTCGCAACGGATGATGCGCGAGATCATCGACCACGCGCAGCCGGACATTGGAGAGCGGACAGACGGTGAGCGGGATGTGCTCGCGCGCCAGACGATCGACCAATGGCTCGTCCTCGATCGAGCGCACACCGTGATCGATGCGCGCGACGCCGAGCGCGTCGAGGGCTTCCCAAACGTAGCTCGGCGGCCCCTCCTCCCCGGCATGGGCGGTGAGAAAGAAGCCGGCCTCGTGGGCGCGGCGAAACACCTGCTTGAACTTGCCCGGCGGGTTGTCCCGCTCCGATGAATCGAGCCCGATGCCGACGATCTTATCCTTGAACGGAAGCGCGGAATCGAGCGTCCGCTCGGCGTCGGCCTCGTCGAGGTGGCGCAGGAAGCACATGATCAGGCTCGCCTTGACACCGAGCGTTCGGCCGGCGTCGGCGATGGCGCGGCTCAAACCTTCGATGACGGTCGCAAACGGGATGCCGCGCGATGTGTGGCCCTGCGGGTCGAAGAACATCTCGACGTGGCGCACGTTGTCGGCGTGCGCGCGCTCGAGATAGGCCCAGGCAAGGTCGTAGAAATCCTGTTCCGTGATCAACACGGACATGCCTTGGTAGTAGATGTCGAGAAAGTCCTGCAGATCGCGAAAGCGGTACGCCTGCCGCACCGCTTCGACCGAGGCATACGGCAAGCGGATGCCGTTGCGGCGGGCCAGCGCAAACATCAGCTCCGGCTCGAGGCTTCCTTCGACGTGAATGTGCAGCTCGCATTTGGGCAGCTGCGTGATCAGGGCGTCGTCATGCATTGAATCGTGTTTTCCCGGAGCCTTGGCCGTGCAAGAGGAGCGCTCGGATGTGGGCTCATCCAAGCCAGGGCATGTGACCGAATTGCGTCTCGCCTCGGATTGTCGTCAGCTGAAACTCGAGTTCGTCGGCATCACCACGATGTCGCGTACACAGATTCGCTGCGGCTGCCTCCAGCAGAAGAGAATGATACCGGCCAGCTCCTTCGCGCTGATAAAGTCCGGATTTCCCAGCAGCTTGCAATATTCCTCGAAGCTCATGCCCATTTCAGCGTGGATGTTAGTCTTAACGAATCCGGGGGCAACGTTGATCACCCGTATATTGTTCGCCGCCTCCCCTTTTTGCAGCGACGCGCTAAGCGAGCGCACCGCGGCTTTGCTGGCATGGTAGACCTCGCCGTCGGGCCCCGGCGCACGATCTCCGATCGAAGTGACATTGATGATCGTGCCGCTCTTGCGCGCCTTCATGCCGGCGAGAACGGCATGGATGCCGTTAAGAACGCCTTTGAAGAGCACATCGATCTCGTAGGATATGTCGGCGACGCTGCGCTCTTCGAGCGCGCCAATGCGCAGGAAGCCAGCATTGTTGATCAAGCATTCGGTCGGGCCATAGACTTTCTCTGCCGCGCGGATTGCGTTTTCGAGCTCGCGGTAATTCGCGACATCGACGGATGCCTGCCGGATCCGCGCCGCGGGCAAGCCTTCGAGCGGCTCGGGGTGGCGCGCAATGAGAAGGAGCGGATGATCCTCGGCCGCGAATTCTTCAGCAAGCGCACGGCCGATGCCGTGACTGGCACCCGTTATCACCACGAGCGGCTTCGCCATGCTGCACCCGTCTCTCTTTGCGCCGGCTCGGCGTCTCGGGCGCCAGTCTATTGCGAACCGCCCCCTCCTTCACGCAATCATTTGGCTTGGCGCTCCCTAGGGGACTCGAACCCCTGTTTTCGCCGTGAGAGGGCGACGTCCTGGGCCGCTAGACGAAGGGAGCACGCGGAGAAGCTCAGGAGATAGCGCCGATCCCTGTCGCGCGCAAGGAGACGCGGCCACAGGCTAATCCATCTGGAACCGGGTCGCCTTCACCACCGGAGCCCATTGTTGCAGTTGCTGCGCGATGACGGCCGCAAAGTCGTGCGGCGACCCGCCCGTCGGTTCGATGCCGACATTTGTCATGGTTGCGCGGACCTCAGCCGATTTGAGGCCTTCATTCATTTCGCCGTTGAGCTTCGCGACGACGTCTGCGGGAATGCCGGCGGGCCCAAAAAGTCCGTAGTGAGTGACCGTCGTCAAGCTCGGCAAGCCGCACTCGATCATGGTGGGAACATTCGGAAGCTCGGCGCTGCGAGCCGCGCTCGTCACTGCGAGCGCCTTGATCTTCTTTTCACGAATGAACGGCACGAGCGTAGCGCCGGCCCCAAAGTTCATATCAACGCGGCCGCCCAGCATGTCGGTGATCGCCTGCGCCCCGCCTCGGTAGGGGATGCTGGCGATATCAATTCCCGCAGCGAGCTTGAATGCTTCGCCAATCAGATGCGGCAACGTCCCCTGGCCAAACCCGAAGTTCAGCTTGCCCGGATTGCTCTTTGCATAGGCGACGAACTCCTGCAGCGTGTTTGCCGGGGTTCCCGTCGCGACGACCAGCACGAGCGACGTCGTTCCAACCGCAACGATGGGAACGAAGTCCCTGATCGGGTCGTAAGCAGTTTCGTGGGCACGAAACTGGGCGATGACATGCGTTGGAGTATTCGTGAAAAGCAGGGTGTAGCCGTCGGGTGCGGATGTCATGAGGGCTTTCAAGCCGACCAATGTGCCGCCACCGGGCCGGTTGTCGACGATGACCGGCTGTTTCAAGCGCGAGGAGAGGATCGGAGCCACGGTCCTTGCGAACACGTCATTGGGGGAGCCAGGCGTATACGGCAGGACGATCTTGATCGTCCTGTCAGGATAGGTGGACTCGGCACGGCTGGAGCCGACGACAGCCGTGGCGAGCCCGGCCGTCAGCGTCCCCCGCAACAGGCTTCGCCGCGTCACCGTGATTGGTCGCCTCGCGCGTTTCGCCATTGCATCCTTTCTCTCACGGCTCGGTCGCAAACTTGAGCCGGCCGGCGGGCTTGAGCGTCTTGGCGTCGAAGGTGCGGATCTCGATCGCGCCGCCCACGTCGATGGTCACCGTGATGCGATCCTCGGCGGTCCCTGTCGCGACGACGCGCGCGCCCTTGGGCAGCAGCGCGGTGACCTCGGCCGGTGCGCTTCCCTCGGCCTTGAAAAGGCGATAGCCGATGACGCCGATCACCGCGGCGATCGCAAGCCCCGTGGTAGCGCCGGCAATGATCATCAGCCAGCGCACCTTGGCGACGATGCGCGCGGCCGCGGGATCGAGTGCCGCTTCATCGCCCGCCGACGGATTGCTCATGATCTCGACACAGCGGCCCAGCGAGAAACTGGTGGTCGCCGCCGAAGAGGCCGGCGAGCGGCTCGACCGCGTGCTGGCTCACCGCGTGACCGAGCTATCGCGCTCGCGCCACAAGGCGCTGATCCTGGCGGGTCGCGTCGCGATCGACGGCGCCACGATCCGCGATCCCGGCCACCGCGTCAACGCCGGCGCCACGATCGCCATCGATCTTCCGCCCGCCGAGGACGCTACAATTGCGCCGGAGAGCATCCCGCTCAACGTGGTGTTCGAGGACGCCGAGCTCATCGTCATCGACAAGCCGGCAGGGATGGTCGTGCATCCCGCCGCCGGCAACTGGACCGGCACGCTGGCCAACGCGCTCGTCGCTCATTGCGGCGCTAGCCTTTCCGGCGTCGGCGGCGTCAAGCGGCCCGGCATCGTGCATCGGCTCGACAAGGACACGAGCGGCCTCATGGTGGTGGCCAAGACCGACCGCGCCCACCGCGCGCTCGCTCGCCAGTTCGCCGAACAGGGCAAGGCGCTGCGCCGCGGTTATCTCGCCCTCGTCTGGGGCGCGCCAGAGCGGCCGCGCGGCACCATCGATAAGCCGATCGGCCGCCATCCGCGCGTGCGCGAGAAGATGGCCGTGCGAACCGGAGGCCGCGCTGCGGTGACGCATTGGGAGGTGCTCGAACGCTATCTCGGCCGCGACGGCGCGCCGGTGGCGAGCCTGATCGCCTGCCGGCTCGAGACCGGGCGCACCCACCAGATCCGCGTCCACCTCGCCTCCATCGGGCACCCCCTCCTCGGCGATGAAGTCTACGGAGCCGGCTTTAAGACCAAGGCGAATCAGCTCGCCGACGAGGCCAAATCCGCGCTGGCAGCCCTTGGCAGACAGGCCCTTCATGCCTATTTGTTGGTAGTCGAACACCCATCGCAGGGCACGAATCTGGAGTTCCGCTCGGAACTGCCGGACGATCTCTTACGTTTACACCACAGCCTCGGCACGCAGGGCGCGAGGACCTGAGCAAAAGATCAGGTCCAATCAAGGGCTTAGGTGTACACAGAAGGGTCACGGCGACGTGACGCCGAGTTAACTTTCTTTCGTACCGCCTTGTCCTGTAATGTTGCGCCCGCGATCGGACTTCGCGGTCGCAGCATGAGGAGCACCGCCGGCTCGGGGAGCGGCGGTGGGCTCCGCCCGCCGGGTGCATCGGGGGCAAATTTTGGAGGGCGCTCTTATGGCCCGTGCTGCAGCTTTGCCAGTCTTAACGGCCGAATCCGGCCTTACCCGCTATCTTGAGGAGATCCGGCGGTTCCCGATGCTGGAACCGCAGGACGAATTCATGCTGGCCAAGCGGTGGCGCGAGCATGGGGACCGAGATGCGGCGCACAAGCTCGTCACCAGCCATTTGCGCCTGGTCGCCAAGATCGCCATGGGCTACCGCGGCTATGGCCTGCCGATTTCCGAAGTCATTTCGGAAGGCAATGTCGGCCTGATGCAGGCGGTCAAGCGCTTCGAACCGGAAAAAGGCTTCCGCCTGGCCACCTATGCCATGTGGTGGATCAAGGCGGCGATCCAAGAATACATCCTGCGCTCGTGGTCGCTGGTGAAGATGGGCACCACCGCCAATCAAAAGAAGCTGTTCTTCAACTTGCGCAAGGCCAAGAGCAAGATCTCCGCGCTCGAAGAGGGCGATCTGCGTCCCGACCAGGTCAAGCTCATCGCCAAACGCCTTGGCGTCACCGAACAGGACGTGGTCGACATGAACCGCCGCCTAGGCGGCGACGTCTCGCTCAACGCGCCGATCCGCGACGACGGCGATTCCGGCGAATGGCAGGATTGGCTCGTCGACGAGGTCTCCGATCAGGAGACGCGGCTCGTCGAGGATGAGGAATCCGACAATCGCAAAAAGGCGCTGGGCGAAGCGCTGTCGGTGCTCAACGATCGTGAGCGGCGCATCTTCGAGGCGCGGCGACTTGCCGACGACCCGATCACGCTCGAGGATCTGGCGGCTGAGTTCGGCGTCTCGCGCGAACGCGTGCGCCAGATCGAGGTGCGCGCCTTCGAGAAAGTGCAGCGGGCGGTGAAGAACCGCATCGCGGCAATGGAAGCCCGGCCGAGCACGCCCGCGATGCACGCGCACTAAGCGCTCGAACCGTCAGCTCAGAAACCCGACGAAAAATCGACGCGGCCGCAAGGCCGCGTCGTCGTATTTGGGCGGCGATTCGCGCCAGCTCACTTCTGGTGAGCGGCGATCATCGCCTCGCCCATCCTGATGAGACGCTCGCCCAATCCCGCGCGACCCATACTTTGTGCGGTCACGCGCGCACCCTCCAGCAGCAGGAACAATTCGTCCGCGAGTAGTTCGGGTTGCGCTAAATCCGCGGCCTCGCACAGTTGGGTGATCCGATTGCGCTGTGCATTCTTGAACGCTTCGATCACCCCTCGCGCGGGGTGATCCTTATCCGGCAGCTCGACCGCGGCATTCGCGAGCGGGCATCCGCGCTCATCGCCGCTTTCCACATGATCGGCCATCTCCTCGAGCCAGGCACGCAGCTGGGCGCGCGGATTTCGGGGATGCTGTGCTGCCAGCTTCTCCCAGGACGAGTTCGCCTTTTCGGCCAAGCACCGCAGGTACTCGGCGACTAGCTCGTCTTTTGAGGCAAAGTGCCGGTACAGGGTCATCTTATTGGTCCCGGCCGCTTCAGCGATGGCTTCGACGCCGACCGCCCTGATCCCGTGCCGGTAAAACAGGTCTGCCGCGACCGCAATAATACGCTCCCGCGGCGGAATTCCCTCATCTTTTCTGAGGCTTGCGGCTTTAGCTGCGGTTTTCATTGATGCCTCCCCTTGACATAGGTGTTACCGGTCAGTACCTATGTAGGTGTTACCGGTCAGTAACACAACGGCCCCGCAAAGTCCATTCCTTTCATGACCGGGGGGCGGGTACCGGCCGAATAAGGATCAAACGCCATGCAACACAAAGCTTTCCGCGGCCTGCAACTCGCCCTTGGGCTTCTGCTGTTCGCAGCCGGCGGCGGACAGCCGATCGGGCTGGGCCTCGTGGCCCAGCAGATCGAGATGATCGGCGCGCGGCAATGGCTCGGTCTGATGGCGGGATCGGCAATGGCCCCGCTGAGCGAGCGCATCGCAGCCGCCTTGCCTGGGCGGCTCGCACCCGCCGCGGCGCAAGCGCACGAAGTCGCGCCCGCATCCGCGTGACCGGACCCAAGTTTGCTTAACTGAAGGAGGTAACAATGTTCGCCATCAACAAACATGCTGCTGCAATCGCAATTGGCCTCGCCATTGCCGCGGTCGCATCGCCGAGTTTGGCGCAACGCAGCGAGAACCAGATTGATAGCGCGCGCGAGCGGGCGCTGCGCGAGTGTAGTGGCCAGGCCGGAAAGATGTCGCAATCGACCTGGGGGGCTCATCAGCTCCACTCGTTCCGCGCCTGCATGCACGACCACGGCCAGCCCGAATGAGGCGCAAGCTATTGGTCTAGGCGGCCGGCTCTGCGGCCTGCCGTCTCCAAATGCCCTGCCTGAGCCCTTTGCGCGCGGGCAAGCACCGGAGCACCAGCCATGCAAACAATCCTGCGATACGCAGCGCACGCCGGCTTGATCGGCTTGCTGTCGTTTGCCGCCGCCGGCGGCTCATTCGGACAGGTCCGAACCGGAGCGGCCGCCGGCCAGGAATTGACCCAATACTGCGCGCCACAAGAGGACATTCCCGATGCGCACAGATTTTATTGCCGCAGCGAGGCCTGATCGAGCGCGATCGGGCGCCCTACCGCGCGATGCGCGCTATCGCAAACATTGCCGGTCGATGTTCGATCCGCGGCGGCGCGAGTTCATCCCCTTGCTCGGCGGCGCGGCGGTTTATCCGTCGCCGGCCAACAGCCAAGAAAAAATCGACGCGGCTGTGAGGCTGCGTCCGCGTAGGCGTTAGGTGATGGCTGTGGCGACTACTGCTTCCACGCCTTGAACGCGTCAGCGAAGACGCGCTCGCCGGGCGTGCCTTTCTCCAGAGCCAGGATCGCGCGGCGGTTGTTGTTGTAGACCACCGGTATGTCGAACCAGCTGCGTTCCTTGAGCATCTGAATGTTGCGGTCCTTGTCGGCGTCCACGTTGGACAGGCCGATGAGATAGAAGCCGGGTGTCACCTTGACCGCGAGTCCGGCGAGCGGCGTGCCGCGCGTCTGCTCGGCTTGCTTCATCAGGATGCCGGGAACGTTGGAGATGCCCCCGGCGGGAAAATCCGGCGGCACCTTGAACATGATCTCGACCGTGTGCGTCGCCGGCAGGCCTTTGTCGGTGTTGCGGCGGAGCGACCAGGTCATGGCGAGCTTGCGCTCCGGCACTTCCACATCGGCGCGGATGGCAAGCTCGGGCGGCTGGCCCGGACCGGGTGTGACGGTCTCGGTCCGCCAGATCGCCGAGCCGACGAAACGCTTGCCGTTGGGATCGGCGGGATCCTCCTCATAGAGCACTACTTTCTGCGCCGCCATCACGCCCGGCTGCGTGCCGGCCGGCGGTGCCACCGCGGTCTGCGGGCTGCCGGGCTCGATCCGATCGGTGATCTTCGGTCGCGTGGCCGCCGGTGGCGGTACGTCGCGCGCGGTGTCGACCGCGGGGGTACGGAACGAACGGTAGAGCGCCACCATGTTCGGCCACTGCCATACGCCGATGCCGATGATGACGATGCCAACCGCGGCTGCGGCAAGACCCTTGATCAGACCGCGATATGACCGGCGCGGGGCGACGTCGTCTTCAAATTCGTCGTACGCGTATTCCTCGGCAATCGCCTCGCTCGCAGCGTGCTGATCTGGAGCGAGTGGATGCGAATCATCGACCGTGAACGACGGCTCCAGCATCGGCTGGGAGAAATCCGCGCGCGGATGCGCCTCGTCTGCCTCCTGTGGCTCGAATATGCGCTCTGGTCGCGTCTTTGGCGCAAACACGCGCTCTTCCGCGGTGGTCTGCTCGAAGCGCCGCGACTCGGAGTCGTCGAACTGCGAGCTGCCATAGGGACGAGGGCCGGGATCGAGGTCCGACGTGGGCGCCCGGGCTGCATCATCGCCGACGCGCTCGGATTTTTCCGCTTGCGCGCCGCCCAGCTGCCCCAACGGGGTGCGGCGAAAAGCACTGAAAAACGAGCGCCGCTCGCCTGCGGTAGGGGGCGATGTTTCCGGCGTCGTCTGTGTCACCGGCTGTGGCTGCGGCGGCAAGGGCCGGTCGAAAATCGAATCCGACTGCTCCGCATCGGGCATGCCGCGCGGCGGCGGCGGCGCCGCTCTGCGCGGAAGCTCCTGCGATGCAGGTGCACCCTCCGGCGACGCCACCGGCGGTGGAACGACGTAGTGTTGCTGTCGGGCCTCCTGGGCATCGGCCTCGTCCGAGCGCCGAGCCTCGGCCGGACGCGTTTCGGTGGAACGGGCTTTGGACGTTGTGTCCCACTGCCGGAACTGGCGGACCTTCGCCGCCGGCATCTGCCGCGCGGCCTCCACGAACTGACGCGCCGATTCAGCCTCTACCTTACGGATCGATTCCTCGAGCGCGAGGCGCTCGCGGGTGATGTCGGACTCGTCGAGCGGCGGCGTCACTCCGCGTAGCTGCGCGAGCAGGGCTGCACGCGCGCGGTCATAGATCGCGCGGCGGTTCTCGCCACTGTTTTTTTCGAGCGCGCCGACCGCGCGGGAGATGAGGGGATAATAGTCGGCCATCGGAGTACTCGTTCCGGGGGTTCGCTTGGTTTCAGGCCTCGAACGGATTTTGCATCAGAATGGTGTCCTCGCGTTCCGGGCTCGTCGACAGCAGGGCGACCGGGCAGCCCACCAGTTCCTCGATCCGGCGCACATACTTGATGGCCTGCGCGGGCAGCTGTGCCCAGGAGCGTGCCCGGGCGGTCTCCGCCTGCCAACCCTCCGCGGTCTCGTAGATCGGTTCGACCTCGGCCTGGGCATGCTCGCTCGCCGGGAGATAATCGATCTCCCGACCATCGAGGCGGTATCCCACACAAACCTTAAGTTCTCTCAAACCATCCAGGATGTCGAGCTTGGTCAGAGCCAGGCCGTTGATCCCGCTGGTGCGAACGCTCTGGCGCACGAGGACGGCATCGAACCAGCCGCAGCGCCGCGGCCGGCCGGTCACGGTGCCGAATTCGCGGCCGCGCTCCCCGATCAGGCGGCCGATATCGTTGGCCTGCTCGGTGGGGAAGGGTCCCTCGCCCACCCGCGTCGTATAGGCTTTGCAGATGCCGAGAACGTAGCCGATCGCCGCTGGTCCGAGTCCCGAGCCGGTAGCGGCCTGCGCCGCGACCGTATTGGAGGAGGTTACGAACGGGTAGGTGCCGTGGTCGATGTCGAGGAGGGCGCCCTGCGCGCCTTCGAACAAGATGCGCTTGCCCTCACGGCGCTTTTGATCGAGCAGGGACCACACCGAGTCCACGTAGGGCAGCACGCGCGGTGCGACGCTCTCGAGCTGCTCGCGGACCGCGCCGACGCCGATTTCCTTGAGTTCGAGCCCGCGCCGTAAGGCGTTGTGGTGCGCCAAGAGGCGCTCGATCTTGCGCCCGAGCGCCAGCGGATCGGCGAGATCCATGACGCGGATGGCGCGCCGGCCGACCTTGTCCTCGTAAGCAGGGCCGATGCCGCGCCGGGTCGTGCCCACGCGTGTGAGGATGTTGGAGGACTCGCGAATCGCATCGAGCTCCTGGTGCAGCGGCAAGATCAGCGTGGCATTCTCGGCAATGCGCAGGCTCTGCGGCGTGACGTGGACCCCTTGCCCCTTGAGGCGATCGATTTCCTCAAGCAGCGCCCACGGATCGATCACAACACCGTTGCCGATCACGGAAAGCTTCCCCGGTCGCACGACCCCCGACGGCAGCAGGGACAGCTTGTAGGTGATGCCGTCGATGACCAGCGTGTGACCCGCATTATGCCCACCCTGGAAGCGAACGATGATGTCGGCTTGCTCCGACAGCCAGTCGACAATCTTGCCCTTCCCCTCGTCCCCCCACTGGGACCCAACCACGACCACATTGGCCATGAGGCGGCTTTCCTCCGCGTCGTCGACGACCGGGATAATTTCGAAGCGACAAAGGTTTGCCCGGCATTCGGACCCTCACCCCTCCAGGCAAGCCGCCGTGGCCGCGACGGAGCACGCCGTCCGCAGCCCAACTGCCTGATTTTACGGGTCTTATTCACCCCTTGCCGTCGCGCCAGGCTAACCACAGCGGATGATTTCGCTCTCTCCAAGGCAATTTCGCGGCAAGATCGCGGCAGAGATGTAGGAAATATCAACGGCGAAGGGTCTCTTTGCCTGCGGCGATACGCCCGCAGAGCCCATCAATCAGCGTCGCGTTCAAACAATCGGTGCCGCTGTGTGAACTAGTTCACATCGGCGCACGTCGTTGTCTCCCATCCTTGGGCGTCCAGTCAGCCTGGAGGGAGTCATGGAAAGCAGAACGCAAGTCGCCCAATACGCCGCCACATTGACGCGAGAGCTCTGCCGCATGTGCCGGAAGGTCGAATTGGACGACCTGGCCTATCTGCTGGAGGTCGCGGCCGCCGAGGCAGCGAAGGTGAGGGCAACCAAAGGCTCGACGCGAGACGCCGTTCATTCGCTGCAGGCGCAAAGCGGCTAGCGCCGCGCTGCTTAAAACTTCAACGGCCGTGCCTGCTGCACCTGCGGCAGCTCACGCACAGCGGCGAGCACGTGCGGGGGCAAGTCGCCATCGATCTCGATCAACGCAATGGCATTGCCGCCGGGCGCATCGCGTCCGACGTGGAACGTCGCGATGTTGATGCCGGCCTCCCCGAGCGTGGACGAGAAGCGCCCGATGAAGCCGGGCTTGTCCAGATTGGTGATGTAGATCATCGAGCGGCCGAACCCGGCATCCATGCGGATGCCCTTGATATTGACGATGCGCGGCCGACCGTCGGCAAACACCGTGCCCGACACGGAGCGCGTTTGCCGCTCGGTGACCACCGTCACGGTGATCAGGTTGCCGTAGTCGTGGGCCGCGTCGCGCGTCATCTCCTCGATGATGATGCCGCGCTCCTTGGCGACGATCGGCGCCGACACGACGTTGACCTCTTGCAGCATGGGCCGCAAGAGGCCGGCGATCGCGGCCGAGGTCAACGCCTTGGTGTTCATACCGGCAACGCCGCCTTCGTAGGACAGCTGCGCCTTGAGAATGCCGGTCTCGGTCAGTTGGCCGGCGAACGAGCCGAGTTTGTCGGCCAAATCGATGAAGGGTCGCAGGCGCGGCGCCTCCTCGGCGCTGATCGACGGGAAGTTCACGGCGTTCGCGATCGCGCCGCGCAGGAGATAGTCAGACATCTGCTCGGCGACCTGCAACGCAACGTTCTCCTGCGCCTCGGTGGTGGAGGCCCCGAGATGCGGCGTACACACCACGTTGGGATGCCCGAACAGCGGATTGTTCGTCGCCGGCTCCTCGGTGAACACGTCGAAGGCGGCGCCGGCGACATGGCCGGAATCGAGCGCAGCCCGCAAGGCGCCCTCGTCGACCAGCCCCCCACGCGCGCAATTGATGATGCGCACGCCTTTCTTCATCGCCGCGATTGCCTTGGCGTCGATGATGCCTTTGGTCATGTCCGTGAGCGGCGTGTGCAACGTTACGAAGTCGGCGCGCCTGAGCAATTCGGCAAGATCGACCTTTTCCACGCCGAGCTCTGCCGCGTGCTCGGGCGAAAGGAAGGGGTCATAGGCGATAACCTTCATTTTCAGTCCGATCGCACGATTGGCTACGATCGAGCCGACATTGCCGCAGCCGATCACCCCGAGCGTCTTGTTGGTGATCTCGACCCCCATGAAGCGGTTCTTCTCCCATTTGCCGGCCTGCGTGGAGGCATCCGCCTGCGGGATCTGCCGCGCGAGCGCGAGCATCAGCGTAACCGCGTGCTCGGCGGTCGTGATGGAATTCCCGAACGGCGTATTCATCACGATCACGCCCCTGGCGGTCGCCGCGGGAATGTCGACGTTGTCGACGCCGATGCCGGCGCGGCCGATCACCTTCAGGCGTTTCGCCTTTTCCAGGACTTTGGACGTGACCTTGGTTGCCGAGCGGACGGCCAAGCCATCGAAATCTCCGATCACCTGCGCGAGTCTCTCCTTATCGGCGCCGAGCTTCGGCTGAAAATCGACCTCGATCCCGCGATCCTTGAAGATCTGCACGGCGGCGGGCGAGAGCGCATCGGAAATGAGGACGTTGGGGGACATGTCTGCTTCGCTTCTATCGCTGTCAGGATCTACGCAAGCGCGCAATCCGGCGTTTAATCGCAAGTTTGCGATTAGACGAGACTTCTACGTCTCTTGGATCCCACGCTTCCACGGCGCATCAGAAACTTTGTGGGTGAGAACATCACGCCGCCTTCGGCAGCGCGTCTTTGCTCTTGGCGAAGGCCCAATCGAGCCACACGGTGAGCGCTTCGACATCCGCGCGCTCCACGGTCGAACCGCACCAGATGCGCAAGCCCGGCGGTGCATCGCGGTAGGCGTCGATGTCGTAGGCGACGCCCTCCTTCTCCAGCGCGGCAGCGATGCTTTTCACGAATGCAGCCTGGGCGTCGGGGGAAAGCTTCGCCACCGACGGATCGACGATCTTCAGGCATACCGAGGTGTTGGAGCGCAGAACAGGATCGCGGGCCAGAAACTCGATCCACGGCGTCGCCGCGACCCAGTCCGCGATCACCCTAGCATTGGCTTCAGCGCGCGCGATCGATGCCTGAAGCCCGCCGATCGACTTCGCCCAGGCAAGCGTGTCGAGATAATCCTCCACGCAGAGCATCGACGGGGTATTGATGGTCTCGCCCTCGAAGATACCTTGATTGAGCTTGCCGCCCTTGGTGA
>CBFGVM010000073.1:0-13257 GCA_965652015.1 uncultured Alphaproteobacteria bacterium | reverse complement strand
GAGGCTAGTTGCGGGCCAGCATTGCGAAGCCGAAGATAAATCCGACGACAAAACAGCTGCCGGACAGCAACGCCATTGCCGTTCTCCAGTGCAACGGAGATCGAATTTTCTCCGCAGGCCAATCGTCGCTATGCGACCGGACATCCAGGATCGGATTCGATCGTTGCATACGCAAAATCGCGCGCCGTTCGGATTCGAACTCGATCAGGGAGCTGATGCCCGTTACCGCGAGCCCTAGAACGAAGAGGACGAGAGGCACCAGCAATGATCGGGTGAATGTGCCGTCGTGCCGATTTGCGGTAATGTAAGCGAGCGTTGCGAGAGCAGCGCCGGCGTTTCCCACCCACAGGGTTGTCAGCGCCCGATCGTATGCGCGCTCCGCTCGATCACGTCTCGGCTTCAGGATTTTTTCCGCAATCTCCAGGTCGCGGGGATGCTGTTCAGCGATTTGATCCTGATCATGAGTCATCGTCGAGCGGCAAAGTCGAGGATCGCGGACCTCGATAGGACGGATATTGCTCTCAGGAGTCTGATCTTCTGTACCGGCGCTGTAAAGGCCGATCGCGTGTGGTCATCGCCTTTCGGGCTCGATCCCACCCATCTCGGCAGTTGCCGCGCGATCATGAAATTGTACAGCCAGTCATCGCTCCTGTATCAGCGAATTGCAAATATCCTATCGGCCCTTCTCACCGGCCGCTAGCACCAGAGCTGCGCTCGAGGTCCCGTCATGCCGTTCTCCACTTATCTCCCCGAGCACATGGGCGCGATAAAGCTCACGCCACCCGGCCCATTTGTCGCAGGCTCCTATGCCGAGCTGACCCTGACCTATACCGCGGGCACGTTCGGCATCGACGACACGGGCATGGTGAAGATCTCGTGGCGGACCACCTCCGACATGAGCAAGCCGCAATTCGACAAGCCGGCCGCGCCGAACTTCACCACCGTCGAGGCCAGCAACGGCGCCAAGCTCGATGTCTGGTTCGACCGCCTCAACATCCGCCCCTATGCCAACACGCTCTTGATCCGCGTCGGCCGCGGCTACCTGCGAGCCGGCGATACGCTGACCGTGCGCATGGGCGACCGCCGGCAGGGCTCGCCCGGATACCGGCTGCAGACCAATTGCGAAGCCCGCGTCGAGCTCAGAACCTCGATCGATGCCTTCGCCACATATGAATTCACCGAGCTGCCGGAGCAGCCGGCGTTCGCGCTGGTGCCCGGGCCGGCGGCGCACTGGAAGGCGATCTGGCCATCGCTTGCCGTCGCCGGCGAGTCCTTTCGCCTCGCCATCGTTGCCGAGGATGCGTGGGGCAACCCGACCGCGGACGCCGAGGAGACGCTGTCGCTCGTGCCGTCGCGGCCGATCCGGGGATTGCCGCAAACCGTCGCGATTAAGCGCGGCGACGGTCCGCGCATTCTCGACAATCTTGTCGCCGACGCGCCCGGGGACCTCGAGCTGCGGCTTCTCGCCGAGGGGCGAGAACTGGCTCGCGCCAATCCGCTGCGCGTCGCTGCGGCTGCGCCACTGCGGCGCTACTGGGGCGACCTGCACGGACAGAGCGGCGAAACCATCGGCATGGGCACGGCGGAGAGCTATTTCCGCTATGCGCGCGACCTCGCTTTCGTCGATATCGTCGGCCATCAGGGCAACGACTTTCAGATCACCGACGCATTCTGGGCCGAGCTCAACCGCTTGACCGCGGCGTTCGATGCGCCGGGCCGCTTCGTCTGCGTGCCCGGCTACGAGTGGTCGGGCAATACCGGCATGGGCGGCGACCGCAATGTCTTCTTCCGCCGCGAAGGCCGCCCGATCAGGCGCTCATCGCACATCCTGGTCGAAGGACAGACCTCGACCAGGGCCATTTACACCGCGGGTGACCTCTTTCGCGCGCTTGATGGCGAGGACGCGGTGGTCATCGCCCACGTCGGCGGCCGCTACGCGGACATCAAGGCCGCCCATGACGGGCGGCTCGAGCGCAGCGTCGAGGTGCATTCGACCTGGGGCACTTTCGAATGGCTACTGCACGACGCATTCGAGAAGGGCTATCGCGTCGGGGTCGTGTGCCACAGCGACGATCACAAGGGACGGCCGGGCGCGACGCGGCCGGGCGCTTCGACCTTCGGCGCGATCGGCGGGCTGACCTGCTACCTCATGCCCGAGCTCACCCGCGACGCGTTGTTCGAGGCGCTGCGCCGCCGGCGCCATTATGGCACTACCGGTACCCGCACGTTCCTCGACCTGCGCGGGACGTTCGATCAGCCGGTCACGGGGTTTTCCGAAGATCCGCAGCTCGCGCGCGTGGACGAACTGACGGTGCACGAGGCGTTCATGGGCGACATCATCCGCCCCGGCGCGGTGCCCATGCGGCTTGCCGCCGAGGTCACCGCGACCGCGCCGATCGAGCGCCTCGACGTGCTGCACGGCGCCAAAGTCGTACAGACGGTGCGTCCCTTCGCAGCGTCCGATCTGGGTCGACGCGTGCGCGTCACCTGGCAGGGCGCGGAGTACCGAGGCCGCGGCCGCGAAACGCTGTGGCAGGGGAAATTGACGCTCAAAGGCAATCGCATAGTCCGCTTCGCGCCGGTGAACTTCCTCAATCCGGAGCGCAAGA
This sequence comes from uncultured Alphaproteobacteria bacterium, assembly GCA_965652015.1. Lineage (GTDB taxonomy): Bacteria > Pseudomonadota > Alphaproteobacteria > Rhizobiales > Xanthobacteraceae > VAZQ01. The sequence goes on along the minus strand of CBFGVM010000073.1, from coordinate 10,648 downwards.
TCGTGGAGACCGATCCCGGAACGGCGCTCGGCTGGACTTCGGTGACTACCGGCAATCTCGCCGGCATCGACCTCTGGCTCGAGGAGGCGCGGCGCGGCACGCTTACCCTCGAGACCAACATCGTCTGCGGCGAGGTCGATCTTGCGGCGCTTGCCGACGGCGCGGTCGCGTTCGACGGCGGCGGGCTCGGCCGTCGTATCAGCGTCTATCGGTTGCCCGAACAGGACTGGAGCCGACACGTAGCGCTCGAGCACGTCGTTAAGTTTTCGGGCGGCGCCGATCTGCCGGTCTATGTGCGGGTCACGCAGAGCGACGGCCACCAAGCTTGGTCGAGTCCGATTTATCTGATTGCTTGATGCAGCTAGGGCAGACAAGAATGGCTCGATCAATGTCCGCCCTGGATCGCGAACCCCGAGCGGGGACTGGGCCATGTCTTGGCGACCCTTCCGCGTTCGGCAGCGCTTTCACGCCGCGCCGTAAGGAGAAATGAATGCATCCTCGCGAACGTCTGGACTACTCGCCGATCGATCGGCGGCCGCCGCTTCGGTTTCCGCAGGGAATCCGCTTGGTCGTGTGGCCCCTGATTGCGCTCGAAGAGTGGGATTTGTCGCGTCCGATGGCGCGCATGGTGATCTCGCCGCCCCAAGGCCAGCCGCAATTGCCCGACCTGCCGAACTGGAGCTGGCACGAATACGGCATGCGCGTGGGGTTCTGGCGGCTCAAGAAAATGCTCGAGCGCCTGGACATCTCACCGACGGTCACCCTGAACGCGAAAGTGTGCGAGACCTATCCGCAGGTGATCCAGGCCTGCATCGACAATGGATGGGAACTCAATGCCCACAGCTACGACCAAGTGCCGATGCACAAGCTCGATGACGAGCGGGCAACGATCAACAAGTCGATGGATATCATCGAGAAGTTCTCGGGCCGGCGTCCGCGCGGATGGTTCGGGCCTGGATTGACGCAGACGTTCGACACGCTCGATTACCTCGCGGAAGCCGGCATCGAGTATATCGGTGACTGGGTCCTGGATGACGAGCCGGTGACGCTCAAGACGGCTCACGGCCCCGTTGTCGCGCTTCCCTACAATTTCGAGCTTCATGACATCGTGATGATGGCACTCCAGCACCATCCCTCGGATGTCATGTATTCGCGGGCACTCGATCACTTTCGCTGTCTCTATGAAGAGGCGGCCGAACGGGCGAAGATCATGGCGATCGCCTGTCATCCCTACCTGTCGGGCGTTCCGCATCGCATCGCTCACGTGCAACGCGCATTCGAGGAGATTCTCAGCCACGCGGGCGTCGTGGCGTGGGACGGAGCCAGGATCCTCGATTGGTATCGCGGACAAGGCGCGAGGCGATAGCATGTCAAAGCAATTCGGAAGCGCGTTCGTTCCGCACGACTTGGCCGCACCCGTCGCCGGCGCAGCGCAGGGGCCGCTTGCCGGGCTGACCGTGGCGGTGAAGGACATGTATGACATCGCCGGCACGCGTACCGGCGGAGGCAATCCCGATTGGCTCGAGGCGCATCCGCCAGCGACCGCGCACGCAGCCGCGGTCCGCAGGTTGCTGGAGCGAGGAGCCACGGTGATCGGTAAGACCGTGTGCGACGAATTTTTCTTCAGCGTCACTGGCGCCAACGCGCATTACGGTACGCCGATCAATCCACGCGCCCCAGGTCGACTACCGGGCGGCTCCTCGAGCGGCTCCGCCGCGGCTGCGGCCGCCGGCGCATGCGATTTTGCGCTCGGCAGCGACACCGGGGGCTCGGTTCGCGTGCCGGCTGCCTTCTGTGGGCTCTATGGCATCCGGCCGACCCACGGTCGGATCGACATGACCGGCGCCATGCCGATGGCCCCCTCTTTCGATGTGCCCGGCTGGTTCGCCAGCGGGCCCGGCGTCTTTCGGCGCGTCGGCGAGGTGCTGCTCGACGCCGGCGGAGTGCGCGCCAACCTGAGAAAACTGATGATTGTCGATGACGCGTTCGCGGAGGCCGATGCGGACGTGGCTCAATTGCTGCGCGCGGCAATCGACGCGATGGCGAGCGACCTGCCCAGACCGGTCCACGATGCCATCGCTCCCAAGGGCCTCGATCCCTGGCGCGAAAGTTTTCGCATCATCCAGGCGCGGGAGATCTGGGGCATCTACGGGCCGTTCGTCGAGAAGCATCGGCCGAAACTCGGCCCCGGCATCCGCGAGCGAATGGAGTTTGCGGCGACTGTGTCCGAGCGCGACGCCGACATGGCACGGCAAGAACAGAAGCGAGCGCGCGAGCATATCCGCACGCTCGTCGAGCCCGGAACCGTTCTCGCGCTGCCGACCGCGCCGTGCATTGCCCTGCGCCTCGACACCAGTGCCGAAGAACTCGAGTCGTTTCGCGTTCGCGTCATGCGACTGACCTGCATTGCCGGCGTGAGCGGGCTGCCGCAGGTCACGCTCCCAGTGGGTTCGGTTTCGGGTTGTCCGATTGGTCTCTCCTTCATCGGTTGGCATGGTGCCGATGAAGCGCTGCTCGATCTGGCGGTGAAGCTCGCGCGCCACGTCGGTGCGGTTGCGGAGCCCGGGCCGAAATGAAGGCCCCGCTCACTGCGTCGTCATCGCCCGCGAAAGCGCGCGATCCAGTAACCACAAGATTCTCCGAGATTACTGGATGCCCCGCTTTCGCGGGGCATGACAGGGCGAGTCACGCTCTAGCAGTTAGGCGCGCGGCGGCCGGCGCCGCTCGTGGAACCACGCGCGGTAGTCCTGCATCTTGGCGCGCTGCGCCGCGGGCGCATACCGCTTGCAGGTCGATGCCTCTTCGCTCTTGGCCGGTGCGCCCCAGCGCAGCTCGACGCAGTCATTGAGGTTGTACGCCATCTCGAGATCCGTCGCTCGGTCGAGCACGTCTTTGATGGCGAGCGTCCACGCGGAACCGTCGGTGCGAGTATAGGAAAACTTGCGCGCCGCGACCTCCGAGGCGAGCACGCCCTCCAATTCGGCTTTCACGTCCGCGACGCTCTTGCCCTTGGGCATGGCGTACCGCTCGGGCCGCCGCGCGACGCGATCCGGAAACGTGCGCACCACGTCGATCGCGATCAGCAGACGCAGATCGCGCGCGGGCGTCGCGAAATCTTCCCACGCGCCCGTGGTCTCGAAGATCGCCGGGCCGTCCGGCATCGTCGCGTCGCCGCGCCCGCTGATCTGGAACTTGCGGCCGTTCTCGACCGACGTCACGCGCGCCTTCACTTGCTCTTCCAGCGCCGCGATCGCCTCCTTGATCGCGCGCAGCGGGTCGAGCGGCGCCGGCGACATCACGTCATCCATGCGGTCGTAGAAGGCCTCGATCGAAAGCTGCGCCTGATCGAGCGAGAAATCGCCGTACTGCGGGTCTTTCGCGATTTCGGCGTTGGTCAGCCGCCGCAAGCCGCCGTTCTTGTCGCGCACGATCGGCCGGAAGCGCTTGAAGCCGGGGCCGCCGAGGGCAGGATCCTGCGCGAACAGGAAGTTTCCGCGCCAGAAACGCTTGCGCGCTACTGTGCCGTCGGGCTGCGCATCAACGGCGAGGAAGAGGCCCGCCGCGTCCTCCGACTGCGACACGCGCCGCGCCAGCACCAGGACGTGCCCGTAAGGATCGACGTACACGGTTCCCGGCCGCAGGGTCTCTTCCTTCAGCGGCACCGGATAGTAGTCGGTATTGTCGTCGCTCAGCGCCGTTCGTCCGCTTCCGGAATGAACGCCGTCGGCGACCGCCGAGCGCAAATACTCGCCGAACCCCGCCGCGAGCCCCAGCCGCTTCAGTGCCGCAAGTCTGTTTATAGGAGGCGCCGCCGGCGGCACCGGCGCCGGCATGGCCGCCGCCGGGCGAAACACATCCATGACGCCAGGGGAGGCGATTCTTTGCTCGGGCGGGGGTTCGGGCACCGGTGGCGGCTCGAGATTTTGAGTGTTCCACCACGCATGGCACTTCGGTCCCTCGCCGGCGCCGCCGCGCGTACACTTGGTGTAGCCGAACGGCAGGCCCATCTTGAACGCGAAATAGGCGCGCAAGAAGTAGGGAAGATCGGCGCAGTCGGGCCGAACGATCATCCCCATCGAGTCTTCGCGCAGACCCAGATGGTTGAACAAAATATTGCGCGAGCGATCGCGCAGCACTTCATGCAGCGCCTTCCACGACAGCGTGGCGTCAAGCGGCGCGTCGAAGAGCTTCTCGATCCACGCGGAATACAGGTTTTCCGTCTCGCGATTCCACGTATTGCGCACGGGCCAGAGGCTCCCGTCGGTCGCCTGCGGTCGCGGCGGCTCGGCAGCGCGCACGGAGATTTCGCGCGTGATCGTGCTACACCCGGCGCTCGCGCGCTCGCGCGCGAGCTTGGCGTGCCAGGTGCCGGCGGCCGGCGCGGCGACCTCGGCGAACCAGAAATAGGGCGGCCCGCCCTGGCGCTCGCGCGACTTGGCCGCCACGCTTCCGTCGGGCGCGATCAGCGACAGTTCGCCTTCGAGCGGCTTCTCCGCGGCGAAGACGACACGCAACGGCGCACCCTTCCATGGCGCGATCGGCGAGGACAGGATTGCGACCTCGTCGTCGCAGCTGCCGCTTTGAGCTTGGACTTGTGAATTTGCTGCCGTGAGAAGCAAGGCAAGACATGCGGCTGCGCTCGGCAACAATGCCCGCGCAGCAGCCGAACGGCGTGCTGGAACCACGTGAGCCCCCATCCCTGACCGCATTAAAGGATAGTGCGAAAGTGCTTTGGCTGAATCATGGCAAACGCCATGCTAAACGGGCTCATATCCGAGGCCGGTACCATCCGACCGGGGGGCCTGCGACGGGCAAAATATGCCGGTTTGCCGCGGGAACTTTAGCGGGTCGGCCGCTAATACGCGTGACATAGGCCTTAGCGCTGGATTCCCGGGCAAGCCTTCTTGATGAACTCGATGCCGTGCCGTTTGCTCTCAATCACGCGAGGCAAATCCTCCTGTCGGGACGCTGATATGGCAGCCGTCATGCGGTCCTGACAGTTGCCGTCCTTGCAGAGCCATGCCTTTCCCTCGATCACCACGCTCGGAGGATTGCCTTCTTCGATCGCAAGCCGTTGAACCTTATTGAAGTCCAATGTGGTCACTTCACTGGATGGGCTGTCGAAGCTTTCTTTGCTCGCGCCCTTGGAATATGCGGTCGTTACCACTGTCTTGAACACGCATTTTTGCGGCGAGGAGATGTTGACGCCGACCTTGATATGTCGGCTTGCACGACGCGGGTCATTGGCATCGCCGAAGCCGGCATTTTGACGCATCGATTCGTACTGAATCTGCCTTCCTTCGACGGTACGCCGCCAGCGTGTCTCAAATCCTTGCGGCTGCTCACCTTCCTGCTGACCGCCGATGACGAATGACACGGCATCGAGCAAGCCCGCCTCATCCGGGGTGAGGCGCGCTTCGCATCCACAAATCAGGCTTGCCAATCCCAGCAACAAAACGTTTCGAGCTTTCAAATCTTTTCTCCGGACGCGGGCGGGTCTCGACGTTCTCGGCTACCCGCTGACTGGGCATTGGTAAACCGATATATACTCGACTGCGGGCGTTCCTCCTAGGAGATTGGATGCAATTCATTTGCGCTCAAGCCGACAAAGTTCGAGCGTGGATCCTTCGCGCCGCGATTGCAGCGATGCTTGTCGCGATCGTGCAAGAGGTTGCAGCGCAGGGCGCGCTGCCTTCAGGCTTCGTTTATTTGCGCGACATCGACCCGACCATCGCGCAGGACATTCGCTATGCCGGCTCCGACAATTTCGTCGGCCGGCCGTTGCCCGGCTATGAAGCCCCGGAATGCATTCTCCGGCGCGATGTCGCGGCCGCGCTCAAGCGCGTGCAGGTGGAGCTTGCGGCCGCAGGGTTCTCGCTCAAGGTTTATGACTGCTATCGGCCGACGCGCGCCGTGCGCGCCATGGCGGAATGGGTGAATGACGGCCGCTCGGAAGCCCCAACCAAGCGCTTCTTTCCGAGGGTGTCGAAGGCTTCGCTCTTGAACGGCTATATCAGCTCGCGATCGCTGCATTCGACCGGGACGGCCATCGATCTCACGTTGATCAAGGCCTCGGCCGCGCCGCCTGCGCCGTTTGACCCGGCGGCTGCGTACGGACCGTGTACCGCTCCGCTCGCGCAGCGCAGCCCCGACAATAGCCTCGACATGGGCACGAGCTTCGACTGTTTCGATTCCGCCAGCCACACGGCGAGCCGAGCGGTCGGGGGCGAACAGCGGCGCTGGCGCAACCTGCTGGTCGAGGCCATGCGCAAGCAGGGATTCGGAAACTACGACCGTGAATGGTGGCACTTCTCCTACGCCGGCTCCGGCCGTGCCTGGCCGTACGATTTTCCGATCCGCGCGCGATAGCGAGGCGAACCGGTCAGGGCCGCCCTTGCGAGCGGCCCTGCTGCGTCAGTGCATTGACGACTGCCGCGGCTCTTGCCGTCAGCTCGTGGGGGCGGGGGTGAAGGCGTAGCCGCTGCCGTCCTTGGCGATGGTGCCGACGTTCGGCAGGCCCCAGTGATAGCCGGCGACCATGGCATTATCGGCGATCGCGCGATCGAAAAGTCTCTTTCGCGTCGCCACCGCCTGGTCGGGGACGTGATCGAACGCCGCCCGCCAATCCGGATTCTTCACGAAGAGTGCCGGAAGGTTGGTGGCGTCGGCCGTGACGAGCAGTTGCTTGCCTCCGGAGCTGATGAGATGGGCAGTGTGGCCCTGGGTATGGCCGAACGCGGGAATGGCGCGCACGCCTGGGACCAACTCGGCCTCGCCGTCGACCGGCTTGACGTTCTTCCAATTCGGCAACGTCGCTTGCACGCGTTGAGCGAGTCCCCGACGCGGCTCCGGGATCGATTCGACCGGTTGGGTCCACCACTTGAGCTCGGCGACCGGCACGATGATTTCGGCCTCGGGGAACATCTGCGCATTGGTATCTTTTGCCATCAGCCCGGAGATGTGATCGCCGTGGAAGTGCGAGACAAGGATGGTCTTCACGTTCTTCGGGTCGAGACCAGCCGCGGCCATGCTCTGTGCCAGGACGCCTGCCTTCGGCCCGCCGGTCTGTCCGCCTCCGGTCCCTGAATCGATCAGCACCAGGCGGCCGCCCGTGTTAACTGCGATCACAGTGAAGGGAATCGGCACGTTCGCATCGGGCAGACCGCCGGCCCTCAGCGCGGCCTTGGTCTCCTCGACGTTCGCCCCGTTGATGAACTTCTCGTCGTGTGGCTTCTCCCAGACGCCGTCGTAGAGCGAGATCACCTCGATATCGCCGACCTTGTACTTTCTGAAACTCGGCGTCTGCTGTGCCTGGGCTGCGCCAATGAAGGCGATGGGTTTCGCAAGCCCGAACGCAGCGTAGGCGCAGGTGGCGCTGAGCACGAGATCGCGACGTGAAATCTCGAACATGCGGATTCCTCCTCTCATTTGGAGCGGATCTCCCGAACTAGGGCGGGACCGCTTCTTTAATGCCGTGCGAGGTCAGGCTATCTCGAAAGATCGGTCCGCGGGAAAGGATGGCGGTGGCATCACGCGGATTTGAGACTGGCTTCAAAGTGGGAAAAGGCTTGCGGCGGCCGTGACGACGCGGCCGAGGGCTGCGTAACACTCACAAAATCATATCCGAGTTGGGGTCAAAAGCTGGAAGGCTCGCAACAAGCACATGTTTTCCGGTTTCCGGTTCGTCCCCCCAAAGCGGACCCCGATTTGCGCGTCTACGAGCGCTCTATTGCGCCAGGTCGAGCGACGACAATTGCTGTTTCCAATTCACGGACTCGGCGGCAAGGAAGCGCGCGAAAGCGTCGTCATCCTGGTAGGCAATCGCGGCGGTGAGCGTGCGGGCGGTTGCCTGCGCACTCGGCATTGCCAGAATGGCGGCGACTTCTTGTGACAGTTTCTTGACGATCGGCGCGGGTGTTCCTGCCGGAGCAAACAGCCCGATGAATCCGGAGGCGCGTCCGAAGCCCGGTACGCCGCTCTCGGCGATAGTCGGAATTTCCGGAGCCGCCGCAAAGCGTTTGCCATCGATGAGCCCGAGCGCGATCAGACGGCCGGTCTGAATATGCGGATAGGCGGAGGTGAGATCGACGGACGCGAGCGGAATCTGGCCGGCGATGAGATCGACCACCGCCGGTGCGCTGCCGCGATAGGGCGCGTGGACCAAGTTGGCGCCGGTCGCCCGCTTGAAGAGCTCGATGGAGAGGTGCTGGCTGGTATTGGTGCCGGTCGAGCCGTAGGTCAGTCCGCCGGACGTCGTTTTCGAGCGCTCGATCATGTCGAGGATCGATTTCGGACCGGTCGATGGATTTGCCACCAGCACGATGGCCACGTCGATCAACTTCGCCACCGGCGCAAGCTCGCGCAACAAATCCGGCCCGGGGTTGCTCGGCAAATTCGGGTTGAGCAGCAGCGCTCCGGTCGCGCCGACGCCCAGCGTGTCGCCGTCGGGAGCCGACTTGGCGAGCATCTGCAGGCCGAGCGTGCCGCCGGCGCCAGCCCTGTGCTCGACCACGACCTGACGCCCCACCCGCGGCCCAAGCTCGTTGGCCACGATGCGCGCGGCGCCGTCGGCGGATGCTCCGGGGGCGAAGGGAACGATGATCTGAATAGGCCGCTGCGAGGGCTGTGCGAGCGCCGGGCCCCACGCCATGACAATCGCGGCAACCAGCAGCCGTAGACTTCTCGACCGCATCACCGCCTCCCGCTCGTTGTCGACTTCGTTGAGCCTTTGGCATCCTGGATCGTCTTCCAGACATTGTACGGCGTCGCCGGCATCTTGATGTCGTGCACGCCGTAGTCGCGCAGCGCGTCAACGATCGCGCTGACGACCACCGCCAGCGCCCCGGTGGTGCCGCCTTCGCCCCCCGCCTTGATGCCGAGCGGATTGGTGGGAGAGAGCACCTCGGCAATTTCCGTCGCGAACGGCGGGACGGTATCCGCGCGCGGCATCCCGTAGTCCATGAACGAACCAACGAGCGGCTGGCCGGACTCGCGATCGACGTAGCATTGCTCCCACAACGCTTGGCCGATGCCCTGCGCGACCGCGCCATGGGTCTGGCCATGAACGATCAGCGGATTGATGCAACGGCCGACATCGTCGACGCACGCGTAGCGGGTAAGCCACAGGCCGCCGGAGTCGGGGTCGACCTCGACCTCGCAGATTGCGCAACCATTGGGGAACACCGGATCGTGCATCTCGTGGTCGGTGACTACGGCGATCCCGTCCTTCAGTTCCTGCGGCAGCTCATGTCGCGCCGCCTCCTCGGCGAGCTCGAGAAAGTCGAAAGTACGGTTGGTCTCGCGCGCGCTGAATCTGCCGTCGCTGAACTCAACATGCTCGGGCACCGATCCCAGGATCACGGCAGCGACTTTCTTGCCCTTGGCCACGAGATCAGGGAGCGCCTTCACGAACAGGGTCGCGGCATGGCGCATCGAACGTCCCGAATGCGATCCGCCGCCCACCTTCACCACGTCGGTGTCGCCGAGGATGATTTTCACGCTCTCGACGGGCACGTTCAGGAGATCGGACACCACCTGCGCGAAACTCGTCTCATGGCCTTGGCCGCTCGGCTGCGTGCCGATGACGACCTCCACGCGTCGTTCCGGCGTTACGGTGATCCGTGCCTGCTCGTTGGGCGCCCCGATCGAGGATTCGACGTAATAGGCGAGCCCGCGGCCGAGCACCTTGCCGCGCTTTCTTGCCTCGCGCCGGCGCTGCGCGAACCCTTTCCAGTCGGCGAGCTCCATCGCCCGGTCCATGTTTTCCTGGTAGCGCCCGCTGTCGTAGGTCATGCCCACGGCGTTATGGTACGGCATCGCTTCCGGGCGAATGAGGTTCTTGCGCCGCAGCTTGATGCGATCGATGCCAAGTCGCTCCGCCGCCGTGTCGATAAGCCGTTCGATCGCAAACGTCACCTCCGGCCGCCCGGAGCTGCGGTAGGCGTTTGTCGGCATAGTATTGGTGAAGACCGCCATCGCGCGCAGCGCGGCATGCGGGATGGAGTATGGCCCCACGATCAGGCCCGCGCCCTTGGACAAGGGCGAAAGCGACACGCAGTAGGCACCCACATTGCTGATATTGGTCGCGCGCATCGCCAGAAAGCGGCCGTCGCGGGCGAGCGCCAACTCGACTTTGGTGACCAGATCGCGGCCCTGATAGTCGGTGAGGAACGCCTCGGATCGCGTCGCCGTGAACTTGACCGGACGGCCGAGCTTGTGCGCGGCCCACAGCACCAGGCCGAACTCGACGAACACCCGGTTGCGGGTGCCGAAGTTGCCGCCGACGTCGTAGGACAGGACGCGTACGCGCTCGGGCGTGATGCCGAGAATGGCAGCAAGCTCGCGCTTCTGGCGTACCGCAGCGCCGCTGCCGGCGTGCAGCCTGTAGCGCCCGCTCGACGCATCGTATTCGCCCAGCGCGGAGCGCGGCTCAAGAGGCACGCCTGTCACGCGATCGACGTGGAAATCCATTGTCACCACGTGATCGGCACGCGCGAACGCTCTTTCCGTCGCCTGCTGATCGCCGAAAAAGGTATCGACCGGAATGTTGTCTGGCACCTCGCTCCAGATCGCTGGCGCGCCCGGCCGCATCGCATCTTCGCAATGGTAGACCCCCGGCAGCACCTCGTAGTCGACATTGATGGCCTCT